>JAGGRS010000161.1 GCA_021159475.1 Candidatus Methanophagales archaeon | reverse complement strand
TCGGGCGCATAAACCGATGAACCAAATTGAACTATCTCCACTATATCTTTATCATATACCTACCAATCGCTTGCATATCCCTTCTTTCATCAATTCCTTATCACTTCAAAATAGCCACTTCTGCCATTTGTCATTTGTATATGGCTCATGATTTATTCAATCTCTTCTTTAATCGCGAAGAACACATCCTGCGGTCTCTCTATCTCATAGTCTACGTTCACCGTTACCAGAAAAGCATTTTCATGATGGTCGCCCTTCAATCTCCCTTCTTTCGTGTGCTCCGGCAACGTCTGCACTTTCGCCTCGCCAAAAGAGCAGAATCCGTGGTCTGAAATCACAATTAATTTGTTGCGCTCGCCTTCCTCTAAGAAACCCGTATCAAATATCAGTTCCCCAATCTTCTCGTCCATGCGCTTATACCACTCAACAACATAATCCTCACCCCAGTGGAAGTGCTGGATACGGTCAAGAAGGGTGTAAACCGAGATGAGAAGGTCGGGCTTCTCCATCAGAAGTTCCTTTGTCCTCTCCGTAACCCTCTCAAGCTCCTCCTGCCACTCCCTTTCATCTGTCGGCAGTCCAAATCCTACGGGCTTGAAATTTACACCGAAAGAGTAAGGTGGCACGACAAAAGGCACGTTCAATGCTTTTACTTTCTTCCCTTCTCGCGCTAAAACATCCCATATAAAATCCACTTTTATGTCTTCTCTCTTTACAATCTCACCATTGACGGCATAGCTTCCATGCCGGTGCTCCTCCGGAGTCTTACCGCAAAACATGCCGCACCAGACCGATGCCGATATAGGCTTTTCCTTCAGAGTAATCGTTTTGCTTTTCCCTATTTCTATCAATCTCTTAAAATTTCTCAGCTTGCTTAAATTCGGTGTTATAACTGTCCATGTCGCTGCATCTATTCCTAACACAAAGAATGTTCCCTTATTTCTTTGCATAGTATGTATATCATGTTGTACCATATTGAAAAACTTGATTAATGATTGATTTAAA
>JAGGRS010000129.1 GCA_021159475.1 Candidatus Methanophagales archaeon | reverse complement strand
ATGCAAAAATGATTATAACATTTCTTGGTGTAGGTGAAGCGTTCGGGCGGTTTGCGAACACCTCTATTTTAGTTGATGGGGGAATATTGCTCGATTGTGGACCTCACACCCTACTTCAGTTGCGAAAACACGAGCAAGACCTGAAAGAGATCAAACTCGTTTTCTTGAGTCATTTTCATGGTGACCATACTCTCGGTTTACCCGCGCTCTTACTCGCTTCTCGTGAAGAAGATAGAGAGGAAAAACTAAAAATATTCGGTCCTTCAGGTCTAAGAGAGAAAATAGCCGACTTACTGGGACTTTCATATGAGAAGTGTTTTGAAGACCTTGATTTTGAGCTTGAGACTATAGAAATCCCGGATTTGAACGGATGCACAAAATATGGAGATTACGAACTCGAATTCGCTCAGACCGCACACTCAATCGAATGCTACTCAGTTGCAATTTCAAATTCAAAAACCGGTAAAAAATTGACTTATACTTCTGATGGCGCTCCAACCGATGACACGGTCTCTATTGCAAGAAATTCGGACATCTTAATTGCGGAAGCATACGGCGAAGAATTCTCAGGTCATTCTTCAGCAGTTAAAGCAGCTGAACTCGCTTTTCGCTCACACTCTAAATCACTCGCATTGGTTCACATATATAGGAACAAGAAAGCGAAAGAAGAGCTTGAGAAAGCGAGGAAAATATTCAAAAACTCTTTCCTCCCAACTGATTCCCTCACAGTGACGATTTGATATTCTCAAAGTTTTTTGCCTTTAATCTTCGATGTCTGCAATTGCCAAGAGCAAATGCCGCAGCCTCTTGGACCTCAGGGTCTTCATCCCCCGCCAGTTCTTTCACTATTCTCAGGTCTTACTGTACCAATCTTTCCAGGAGCAGATCCACTCGGGCAGCTTTTTGTTTTCACCACTTTTTAGTACAGGTCTGGTGGTTTAATAATTGCGAAGATAGCAATTTATCCTGTGGCTTTTATCTCTCTTTCAAGCTTCTTCGCATATTCTAA
>JAGGRS010000098.1 GCA_021159475.1 Candidatus Methanophagales archaeon | reverse complement strand
ATCCGTATATGTTCACGAAACTATAAAAAGAGAATACTAAAGAGCAGTTTTATAAGCCGGTGTTCACACTAAGATATTAAACCATGCGCAGGGAGATAGCCATCTTTTTGATTTTAATTGCGATTGCAGTTGTGATAGCGTGCTGTGGCTGTATAAGAAAGCCTCAGGGAGGCGGCATAGCAGCAACGAAGATTAAGATAGGCGTGATGCCCGACGAGGCGACATTGCCATACTACGTCGCCGCTCAGGAAGGAATCTTCACCAATCACGGGCTGGACGTTGAGATAATACCCTTCCTGAGTGCCATGGAGCGTGACAGTGCACTGATAGCGGGCGAGATAGATGGAGCGGAGAACGACCCTGTGGGTGTCGCTCTGATGCGAAACGCGGGCTATGACCTCAAAATTGTCTCAATTGAGTTACAGGAAACACCAGCTAAGATGCGGTTCGCTATCCTCGCCTCCCCAGCCTCTAATATAAGCTCAGTTGCAGATTTAAACGGTAAAAAGATTGCAATCTCCAGGAACACAATCATAGAATACATAACCGATGCCTTAGTGGGGGATACAGCGGTGGAGAAGGTGGAAGTGAAGAAGGTCCCGCTGCGAATGCAGATGCTGCTGAGTAATGAGATAGACGCTGCTACTCTTCCCGAGCCATTAGCGAGCTATGCGCTATATAAGGGCGCCAGACTCGTTATCTCCGATTCCATGCTGAATCGAACGATATCCCAAACTGTGATAGTATTCAGAGCGGATTTTTTAAATAATAATTCAGAAGCTGTAAATGAGTTCCTGGCAGCATACGGTGAGGCGGTGAAGCGAATAAATGCGAATCCCGAGAAATATCGGGCACTGCTCGTGGAGAAGACGCACATCCCGCCAGAGATAGCCTCGAACTATACGATAGCGACCTACCTCCAGCCGCAGGTATACCCGGAGACCGACTTCGATACGGTCATTCACTGGCTACGGGCTAAGAATTTACTCCATAGAACCATCTCGTATGAGGA
>JAGGRS010000222.1 GCA_021159475.1 Candidatus Methanophagales archaeon | reverse complement strand
AAGCAGAGGAGTTTCGGAAGTCGTTGGCTATCTACTCGTATTCTCAATCGTGGTCACCATCGTAAGTGTCATTTACGCATCGGGGATGCCGATGGTGGAGCGGACGAAGGAGAATTCGGTGTTACAGAGCATGGAAACGGTTTTTATTGCGTTGCAGAGCAATATAAAGAAAGTTGCACTTGCGCAGTCGCCGGTGAGAACGATGAAATTGAACCTGATAAAAGGGAGTATAAGCGCAAATAAAAACGCTGGGAACATCACAATCACAGTGGATGGTAATGATATACCACCTGTTCAATTCGGGAACATCGAATACACGCTCGGCGCACGAAAAATGATTTATGAAAACGGTGCGGTGATAGAATCCACCCCTGGCGGGAGCATTATCGTCTCTGACCCGCCGATATTCTTCACGAATGACAGTGACAACGCACATGTTTTCATTTCGGTCATAAACGTCTCCGGTGACTTCTCGGCTGGTGGCGGGATTGCGGAGATGTCAATG
The DNA here is from genome assembly GCA_021159475.1 of Candidatus Methanophagales archaeon. Lineage (GTDB taxonomy): Archaea > Halobacteriota > Syntropharchaeia > Alkanophagales > Methanospirareceae > G60ANME1. The sequence continues at coordinate 525 of JAGGRS010000222.1, read as the reverse complement.
CGCCAGGACAACCCAGACAACGACACGAGGGTTATTTACAATGGGACAGTGGATTATGATTATGTGAATATCTCTATTAACAGTTCCTACGCACATGCCTGGTCTTTGTTCCTTAATAATTCTTATAAAAAAACATTCGGGAACAGCCCAGATGATGCAGGATTTGATAAAGCGAATAACTTCTGCTGGTTAAATGTATCCATGAAGTGCAACCTCACTCTCGTCTCACACAATGTCACCATCTCGTAATCACGTGGTGTCGTGATATCTGAGGGGGAAAATGTCATACGAAATAGACCGCAATAAGGTATTCTTCAGGTGTAATACCTGCGGCTACATATTCGAGGAAGACCCTGAGCGAATGCCGGTTCGATGCCCGCAGTGCGGTAGTGAAGATACCGAGAGGACGTGAGAGATATGGCGAGGGGTCAGGTGAAAGGTTAGATTTTGTTTTGCACTGCACCCACGTGGCGAGGATTACCGCGTTGAACCGTAAAGGAAAGTTGCAGACACAAGGTTTTATCC
>JAGGRS010000138.1 GCA_021159475.1 Candidatus Methanophagales archaeon | reverse complement strand
CTTCATGGGTGGATGGGCGAGTGCCAAGACCGCCGATATGGGATGTTCTAAAATCCGCACTTGGTATCCCCACAGATGGATATAAGCATCAGTTGAACTTCTATTATCCCAAGGCGGGCGGCATTAACGCCCTGATAAGGGCTATGGAGCGCAAATGCAATGGTAAAATACTGAAGGGTTTTGATGTGAGAACGATATCGCGTGAGAACAATAAATGGGTTGTGTCCAACGGAGAGGAGAGGCGTGAGTATGATACGATTATAGCCACGCAACCTCTATTCTCGCTATTTCGCGCATTGAACCATGCGCACATGCATATACCCGCTCATGTCTATGAGGCTGTTCGCAGATTGAAGTATAACTCACTCATCACCGTTATGCTGGGTCTGGATGTTGAGCATTTGAACGACCTCTCATGGCTGTATATACCCGATAGCGATTGTCTCCCGCACAGAGTTGCATTCCCATCCAATTACAGTAAAGAAGTGGCACCACCGGGGAAGAGTTCCCTCATCGCTGAGATAACTTATAATAGTGGTGATGCGATTGGTGCGATGACGGATAAAGAGCTTATAACGCGCACGATAAGGGACCTCCACCGCAGAGGTATTATAGAAAAGGATAGTGTGTGTTTTGCGAGGGTGAAGCGAACGAACCCGGCGTATGTGATATGCGACCTCGATTATGAGAGGAATATGAACCTGATAAGGACTTTTCTCAATAAAGCGGGGATATATACCGCCGGGAGGTTCGCTGAATTCCGATACCTCAATATGGATGCTTGCGTGAGGAATGCAATGGAACTCGCAACCAAAGTTATAGACAGATGAAACCGTGCATATCAGGTTAGCCAGCAGTAATTCACGCAAATTTGCCGCAGTTCAGGCAGTGAGCAGTGATACTTCGCTACTCCTTTCTCTCTGTATCCTGTATCCATACGACGAAATGCGGGGATGAGCACAGTGGATAAAAGGCTTATGTTAATATAAGAGAGAATATACAGGGGGAAATAATGCATCCTCTGGCGTATAAAT
>JAGGRS010000197.1 GCA_021159475.1 Candidatus Methanophagales archaeon | reverse complement strand
TCGGATTCAGGCTCGCGGGTGTGCAGGCTGTGTATGAAGTGCCGCGGGATGAGAAAGAGGAAGAGACACTCAATCTACTCGATAAATTGGTGAGTGAGGATGGAACTGCCATTATAATCATAAATGAGCGGCTTGCAGCAGAAGCACGTGTTCGGGATAAGATACGTGCGATAAACGAGAATAAGCGGGGAGTCACACCAATCATCGTGGAGATACCGGACAAGTGGGGACCGATGGAGCAGAGGGTCAGCGAGATAGAGCGATTGATAAAGCGTGCAGTAGGCGTCGCCCTGAAATGAAAAATAAATCATCTATTCACCGCTTTATCATTGCCCTGAATTTCAATGCGTCATCGAACATCGTGTAGTTATTGAAGAGGACGTAGACCTGGGAGAAGCACCTGCAGCGCTCGTGCAGGAACTGCAAGTCAGCTTCTGTGTAGGTGTAATGATACATCCTCTTTCCTGGTGGCGAGCCATGCAGCCTGAGATAGCCGAAGTCGGTACCACTCACAGGCTGACCAGCGAACGGGTCTACACAATGAACGAGGTTCAGTTCTTCACAGATCGCTCTTATCGTGCTCCTCTTCCATTCGCCCCGCGGTTCCCATACCAGTATTGTATCACAGCGGTCTATCGAGTGGAAGAATTCGTGCATGTTCTTTATGTGCTCGGGGCTCTCCCCGAAGCTCGCTGGCGATTGGAATACCACGATTCTGGCGTCCAGAGCTCTTCTTATCGCATCCGTTGCCGACCATGCCTCGAAGACCTCATTTGTGGGTCGGAATAGCCCGTATCTGGAGACTTTGCTCGGGTCTATCTTCAGCTTCGCCTTACGATAGGTGGGACTGCGTGGTTCATGGGTAATCAGTTGCCATGCCTTCAATGAGAATTCAAAATCGCCTGGCGCAGCTCTGCGCCACCGCTCTGCTGTGGATTTGATTACAGGCTTGTAAAATGTCGCCTGCACCTCCACAAGCTTGAAATTCGCGAAAATAACGCTATGAGACCTCGGAAAGCCACAAACACCTACTTTTATCAT
>JAGGRS010000120.1 GCA_021159475.1 Candidatus Methanophagales archaeon | reverse complement strand
GATGAGCGAACATCTAAATCCTCAATTTCCACTCCCATTTCCGCCGTTTTCCTATCAATTTACTTATCTCGTCGCTCGTCACCATCCCTATGACCCTCCTCTCGCGATTTATAACCGGCAATGCAGATATGTTATACCGCTCCAGCTTCCTTATCACCAGTTCCAGCGGCTCATTCTCATCCGTTGTTATCACCTTCCGCGTCATTATCTCCGCCAGACCCTCGTGTCGCTGCGCAACCGCGGTTGATATATCCCACGCCGTCACTATCCCGCTCAATCGCCCATCATCTGTCACCACCGGTATATGAGTGAATTGTGTATCCATTATCAGCTTTGCCGCATCTGCTATGGTCGCCTTCTCACTTATCGTCTTCACCTCCCTTATCATCACATCTTTTACCAGAGGTAGCTCTTTGGTCTGCTTCATCGGTCTGAATATGGTGTCCCGTGGCAGTCGTTCGGAAGGCAGAGTGAGCAGGAACTCACCACTCTCTATCCGCCGCTTCAACTCCTTCGCCACTCGATTCGCCATATAGAAACTGGACAGCGGAGAGGTTGGCACTTCCTTACCTTCTATCTCTATCATCCCCGATTTCAACTCTTCATACGTCACCTCCCTCAGCACCGGGCGGTTTCGTCTGCAAATGCCGTAATCCAGCACCTCCGTCTTTATCTCCGCATCTCTTACCCCCGCATTCTCCGCTATTCGCTCGTTCAATATCGGTATAGGAATCCCGATGCCCACATAGAGTGTCGCCCCATACCCGAAGAAAGTAGCGCCACGCAGAAATTCAGGCTCCATATCCTTCAGGTTGCCCGCGACCATCAGTGTAGCGAAGCGGTTAACGGGATTATGCTGCGTTCCCGCACCCACCACATAGCCCCTCGCACCCGATAGAAATATACGCGTTCCCGGACCTATGGTCTCAAACTCGGGGTCATTTACGAGTGGCGAGAGCGCACCGGAACCGGAATAATTCACATTCCGATAATTTGGTAGCAATGTGCCCATATAGGTATATAAAGTGCGGTCTGTTGAGTTCGTTGC
>JAGGRS010000053.1 GCA_021159475.1 Candidatus Methanophagales archaeon | reverse complement strand
ATATACTGACCCGTTGGATTATTCGGGTTGCACAGGAATACCACGTCATCGGGCTCCATCGCTTCTGATATCAGTTCTGGCTTGAGTTCCAGACCAGGCATCTCTATCTTCTTCACTTCTGCTCCCATCATCCGCACAGATTTCTCATATTCCCCATACGTGTATGCCGGTATAACCGCGCGTTTTTTCACGAATCCAATAGCGACGAGCTGTATGAGCTCAGATACTCCCGCACCTACAAGCACTTCTGACTCCGGGCATCCAAACTTACGCGCTATCAGTGCCTTTAAGTGTGCGCTTTCCACGTCCGGATAGTTCTTTATCTCGCCCATACACGCTTTTAGCGCATCGAATACGAAATCGGGAGGCCCATAAGGGTTCAGGTTCACACTGAAGTCCATAACACCTCTAACCGTGAATCCCCCATGTTCACATTCCCTCAGCTCCTCTGCCCTTACCCCTGGCTCCACCATTCCAAGCTAAGAGTGCGGTTGCCGTCCTCCTGCCCGCAACAGCAACTCCTCCTCTATCCTCAATAGTCTATTGTATTTACATGTTCGTTCAGCCCTTGCAGGTGCGCCCGTCTTTATTATATCGGCATTTATAGCGACCGAGAAATCGGCGATGAAGGTATCTTCAGTCTCGCCAGACCTGTGACTGACGACCCTCTTATAGCCGTTCTCCACCGCCATATTAGCGGTTGCGAGTGTCTCTGTGACAGTGCCTATCTGGTTCAATTTGAGCAATACAGCATTTGCAGCTTTATTCGCTATGCCCTTCTCTAACCTCTTCTCATTCGTCACGAAGAGGTCATCACCAACGATTATCTTCTGTGGCATCTTCGCCGTGAGTGCCGCGAATAGCGAGAAAGACTCCTCTTCAAACGGGTCTTCTATCAGTTCTATCGGATACCTGTCCACAAGTGCCCGATAGAAATCAATCATCTCAGTGCCGTCCTTCTCCATGCCGTCTATTTTATATTTGCCGGTTGCGGAATCGAAGAAAGAAGAAGCAGCGGCATCTATACCCAGCTTTATCTCGCTCTCTGTATAACCCGCTTCCTTAATGG
>JAGGRS010000047.1 GCA_021159475.1 Candidatus Methanophagales archaeon | reverse complement strand
TCACCGAATAATATCACCTTTGCAGGCACCGATGCCCTTATCTTCATTTTGCCATTAACTAACTTAAGTTTGACTCGATGATATAAAACATAACAAGTATAGTCAAAGTTTCTTCCCGATAGAGGGTTTGCGGCGAATATTTCAATGACTTACGAAGGCAATATTTGAACACCACAAATTCCCTATCGAGGAGATGTTCTAGGAGATGGAGAAACGGCGAGAGAGAAGGGAATCAAGCAGGATAGACCTCGAAGAAGAGGTTTGAGAAGGAGGGGTAGAGGAACATACAAGGGAGATAAACCACCAGTGCAGACATTTACTGAAAGGAGAGGAAAACAAGGTCAAAAGGAACCTGTCAAGAGACGATACGAAAAAGACGCTTAAAACAGTCGCTGAGGGTGAGATAAGGGTTAACACCGATGAATATTCGATATACGAGGGCATAGATGAGCTCGAAATCGTGAAAGAGCACAGATTCGTGAATCATTCGAAAGAATATGCAAAGGATGGTGTGCATGTGAACATCCATCATTCTGTTCCCGATGGTTTAGGGGGATGAGCAATTGAAATTTTTGGAGAGAATAAAAGAACTTTACGAATCTAAAAGAGCTTTTTTAGACCTTGAAAAGGAACTCGGACTATAAGGGGGGATCCTATGGGAACGCATAATTGGACGCAACGATGTCCATATTGTGGCTTTGAACAAATGATTATATTTAGTGACGGCATACATTTGAGGCAACTTGTCAAATCTGTGGGTATTCAATATGGAGTGAAGAAAAGATACCGGGTAATCGTGATATTGAGCTAGCGAAGCAAGCGCTGAGGGAGATGACCGCTGAAGAAAAAGAAAAGGCAATAGAATTATTCTGCAAGGAGGGTGTGCCGCTAGTTAGCCGCTTAAGAAAGAAACCTCAAGATGGAAGGGACGACGAAAGACGAATAAACTGTTGATAACAGCGTTCATCTAATGATAACTTCACCACCTTATAATGTGGGAAAGGAGTATGATTTCACCTTTTTATCGTTTTTAAAAGCGGTCTGGAAAGCGGTCTATAGGGTGCCCGGAGGTA
>JAGGRS010000062.1 GCA_021159475.1 Candidatus Methanophagales archaeon | reverse complement strand
CCGTCTCAATCATCCTTCTTCCTTCACCTCTCTCCTTCTTTTCACAAAAGCAAGAGTAAAAGCCACTACAACTATAAATAGTGCTGTAAATGCGAATACTCCACCAAAACCCCTCAGTTTTAATGCAGGTGCAGGTGTAGATGCGGCGGCACCTGTTGCTGGTGCTGGTGTTAAGGCAGCGCTAAATTCCGTTTGCTCTCTTTTTGCTTCATCGTAGCCCGAGCTCGGGCATGGTATCGCCACACTTATTTGACCCGATTCGTGCTCGTTTATCCCGTTCTTATAAACAGCTTTGAAAACTGCCCGGCGGGGCACTCCTCCTTCTGTTCTGGTTTCGTTAACGTCAACTTTAAAAGCGGCAATGGCGGACTCGCCGTGCTCTATCTTGCCAATGTATATCCTCTCCGGCTGGCATTCCACCACGCCTGCGGTTGTAACAGCTGGAACAGCAACAACATAGACACTATTAACGTCAGATAGCCCTTCATTTACAACCTCTAACCTGACCTCGTCCTCAGTAACTTCCTGAGGCAATAGCTTTACTGTGCCCGTGACCACAACCGGAATAAAATAACGAATGCCTTTGCTACTCTCTCCATGCGCATCTTCGATGTCAGCAACGAATTTCAGCATGTAAATGCCTTCTTCAGGTGGCGCCTTTATTTTAAATGCGAGGTCAACCTTTTCATTCGGTCCCAATACTCCCGCAGAGGTATATCTGTTGTAGACCTTAAATTCACGCTCAACGATGTAAGCTTCTTTTATGTATGCATCCATTGTGTAGTATGTCTCAGTGTTAACATTTGGATAACTTGTGGTTATACTTATTTTCCTTTTTATCGGCTTATCCTGCATATTCTTAAGTGTTATCGTGAGCACACCCACGTCACCGGGCATTAATGCCTCAGGGCTGAGTTTGTAATCATAGACCATCACAGAGGGTTTGGGTTCGGGTGCGATTTCGCACTTATTCAACAGGTTATCTATATTTACATCATCAGCGAGAGATAAATTCGTATGGAAGGACAGGACAACACACGGGGATAGCATGCAAAGAAAAAGAAGCACCAATTT
>JAGGRS010000228.1 GCA_021159475.1 Candidatus Methanophagales archaeon | reverse complement strand
GTGATAGAAGCGCTCATGGAATACGGCGAGATGAACCAGGCGGACCTCTCAGCCCGAACTGGGATACCGAAATCCACGCTCTCGAGAATATTACGGGATCTGGAGGACCGCGGTTTGGTATTTCGTTACGATTACGGGATGAGCAAGATGGTGAAACTGGATTCCAAAAAGAGTGTCTAACTCTTTCTAAATAGCCCCATTTCCTTCTCCAGGTCCTCATACGAATAGCTGGATTTATACCCTCTTTTTATCAGATAATCTACCATTTCCCTCACAGTTAAACCCGCGAGTTCTGCCGCACCATCTATTGATACTCTTCGCTCTTTGTAGAGTCTTGCCGCCCTCTCCCTCCTGTATTCCCTGAGACCTTCCAGTATAAACCGCCTTATAACCGTGGATTTATCTGTATTCTCCTCCTTCGCGCTCTCTTCCAACTCCTTCAAAATTTCCTCTGGTATCCTCACACCAATCGTCACTAATTTACTCATCTATCTCAACCTCCGCTATTATTCTATCCAGTAAACCTCTTTCAAACCAACCTATTTTCTTCAGTTCTTCTAAACCTTCTATCGCTTTGACAGGTGTATGACCGTCATCGCATCCATTATAATCCGTTTCACAATATTATGCATTATAATTCAATGATATATAAAGTGGTGTGGAGGGAGAGGAAATGAAAATAGTGAGAAGTGAGCAAAAAATACCCTTCGAGGCGAAAGATGGCTCTGAGATAAGGGAGCTCTTGAAATCAGAAAGCGAAAGGATGAGCCTGGCAGAAGCTACCGTCCGCGAAGAAACGAAACTCCATTTCCATAAAACTTCCGATGAGATATATTATATTCTGGAGGGGAGAGGAGTAATGGAGATAGAAGGTGAGAGGAGAGAGGTTTCAGAGGGGGATGCTGTGTTCATCCCTTCCAAAAAGAAGCACAGGATTTACTCAGGTAAAAACGAGAAAGTGAGGTTTTTGTGTATATGTGCTCCTCCCTATTCTGATGAGGATACAGTTATGGTGTAAGAGCATAAAAATAGGACCACATCTGCAGTATCTCCGGAAGCCCATACCTGATTCAAT
>JAGGRS010000072.1 GCA_021159475.1 Candidatus Methanophagales archaeon | reverse complement strand
AGGAAGAAGCGCTGATGGTGAAGACCAGGAGTGCATAGCAGGAATATTGAATAACATACTCACGGTTCGCTCATTTTTAAGGAGTTTTTCGGGTATTTCGTGATCTATCTGGTATACTCTATTTCGTTTGCGTTTCCCTCTCTCGCATACTTTCATGACCAGAGCATAATAGCGGGAAACCAGTCATAATAAACTTTCCTGTTCACATCCACGAACTCAGAGCAGTTTATCCAGCCACTTGCGGTTGGCAGTGCATCAGTATGGTGAATTTGTGGATAAGAGCCCGTGCGGATGGTATAGTTATAAGTTTTATTGGATAAAAGAACAACGGTTTTGTCTAAGGTGATGTTATGCCAGTCGCCTGCGTAACCTTCCCAGGTTGCGTTCCATGTTTTGTTCCAGATGCGGGCATATTCGGTATGCCCGCCTGTGCCCGCACAGGGGTAAGTGTAAAGTTTTGTGGGGCGTGATTGTGCCGTTGTGTGTGCCAAAGATGCTTGGGTAAGGATTTTCGCTTGGACCCGTATCGAAGACTGAAGGTGGAAGTGCAAAATAATTCTCCCAATGCTCCATCAGCGGATATTTGTCTTTGTCCGAATCTATACTGTAAGGCGTGTCGCCAATTCCATCCTCATTAGTATCGCTTCCTTTGTAATCGCTCCAGTAGTTGCCAAGGTAGTTTTTAAAAGTTTTCCCTTCGTAGGGCTTCATCCCAAAAGTCAACGTAAACCAAGATAACACCCTTCGGATTATCTCAGGCGGGGGTAAATTATTTCTTGTTGAAGAACTAACCGGGGGGTTTGGGAGTTCCCTGCCAGTGCCAATTTGGAATTACTGGCAGCTTACCCAAAGAGGGATTCCCAAATCCTTCGCCCTTTTAATGTAGAGCATTCTTTTAATGTTATATGCCAACACTTTTATTGCGAGTTCTCTCCGCTTTAGCCAACCTTTTATGCTTTTAATATCGGGACCAAAACACCTTTTGATGCTTGAGAAAACGGACTCTACAACGCTTCTTATGTGATACTCGTCCATCCATTCATCTATATTGAGGAATACGCCTCGAATGATATTTGCCATGCCGG
>JAGGRS010000121.1 GCA_021159475.1 Candidatus Methanophagales archaeon | reverse complement strand
AGCCGATGCTGAAAGCGCTGGAATGCAATGTGAGAGGTGTGAGCTTATCGGGCACAGGTCCCTCTTTTGTGGCACTCGTGGATAGAACAGCGGAGGCGGAGTTATACAGGGCGTGGAGTGAACTGGATATAGAGGGGCGGATAATAAAGACGAAGATAAATAATGAGTCCGCATATAGGGGATATTTAAGAGATGGCACATGATTTCCCGCAAGTGGGAGCGGCACTGGGCATTGCAGAGAAGGACCTGCGAATCGAGTTCCGTCGTTTTTACGAGATTATTTCAATGCTCACATTCTCGATTTCCAGCTTCGCACTTTATATTGGTACCGCGGGTACACGACCTGAAGTGGTTGCAGCATCGCTATGGGTAATCCTCTTCTTCACGAGCATACTCGCATTCACCACATCCTTCATGCGCGAGGCAGACATGGGCACACTTGGGGGTTTGAAGACTTTACCATGTTCGCCAATGGCAATTCTCGCGGGTAAAATCATTTATGGCACTGCACTGCTCCTACTTGTCGAATGTGGTCCAGCAGCTATCATATTCTTGAACCTCCTTCTCAATAGTACTGCTACTGGTACTGGCATTGGTATGCAATTCCTGGCTCTGTTATTCGTATTCATTTTAGGTGCTATCTGTCTCGCATTTGCCGGCTCTTTCATCTCCGGGCTCGTGATGTTCTCCGAAGGTAAGACCCTGCTACTCTCTTTTCTACTTATCCCTATATGCATTCCTGCACTCCTGCCTTCTGTGCGTGCAACGGTGAAACTGCTCAGCCCGGGTAGCACAATAGCGGATGCAATGCCGGAATTGAAGCTATTAGTCCTTTTCCTGTTATTTGTTACCGTGGTAATGACCCTCACTTTCAAGTTCGTGCTTGAGGAGTGACTATAAGATGAAACTCGCAGCGCTTGTATCTGGCGGTAAAGACAGCCTTTATGCAACATACATTGCCAGCAAGCGGCATGAGATTCGCGTTCTTGTTGCCATTAAATCACTCAATCCCGACTCATACATGTATCACGTGCCGAACGTAGACCTCGTAAAACTACAGGCGAAGGCGATGCGACTACCTCTGA
>JAGGRS010000256.1 GCA_021159475.1 Candidatus Methanophagales archaeon | reverse complement strand
TAATAACAGCAATATTACTCATGACGGAAACAGAAACCAATCCATAAGCTATACGACATATACAACTGCAAACTTCACGATGAACTATCCCGCTGACTGGACCGTGATTCCTATGGCATCAAAAATTGTCTTCGTCTCGAAAACCGGATATGAAGGCGGATACATAACTCTGGATATACAACTTCTATCGTCGGTTGAAAGTGGTGGAATTTATTATTCGGCTGAGGACGTGGTGGCGGATTTAGTGCAGCGGTTTCCGGGAGGTGTAAAAAACGTCAGTAATGTCAGTATAAACTATGAGCGAGAAGAGATGTTGGGTGGAGCAAAAGGAATTGAAATAAGTATTTCATACACAGCTCATAATATAAGTTATACGCAAACACAAATTATCGCACAAAAGGGCAAAAATTTTTATGTGCTTACGTATCATGCCCCATCAGCATATTACGGCGAGTATGAAGAGGCATACGAATATGCAAAGAAGCACTGGACCTGGAAATTTTCGTGATAACCCAAGAGGAGGTGATATAAAATGCAAGAAAAGAGCATTGCCATATTGATAATGCTGGCATTTATAGGTATAGGTATGGCTTTCCTTTTCGTCGGGCTCATGGTCTGCGGAACAGGAACGCCTCATGAGGATGTATGGATGTATCAGAATCCGGCGAAAGCGGCACAAACGGTGCAAATGCCGATGCTGACTGAAGAACAGCACCAGAAAGCGATTGAAATCGCAGAGCAGAACGAAACCGTTAGACAATACTTAGAACGGGGATACAAGATGCTCGGTATAAGTTCAACTTTTGGCAATATATCAGGTCGTGAAACAGCGATAACAGATGTATATGTCACCCTTAATAAGGATAAAGACTGGGTATTCGCAAATGTAGACCTGAGCGAAGAGAAGGTCACAGGAATACTCAAGTCACGTGGAGAGATCGCGGGGTTGGAGATGCGAAAAGGTAAAATTAAAGCAGTGAACGAGACCGAGATAAGAATAGCAATTGGAGATAGGGAAGGGAAGTTGATAAGGGCGCCGGAAGTGCGGGAATTGACCGAAGAAGAGCGCGAGAGCGCGAGAGAAATT
>JAGGRS010000079.1 GCA_021159475.1 Candidatus Methanophagales archaeon | reverse complement strand
AAATAATCACTGACGTAGAAGTTGATATAAGGACCGGAGGCGACCGCTCTTGATAAGAGTGAAGGAGTTTGCTCCTCAGACGGCGCTGGTATAGTAATATGGCGGACGATATCCGCAGCGATGTGCTCAGGCGGCTTTCTGTATCTTGATGCTAAGGTGAAAGCAATTCGAGAAGTGATATCAGCATGTTCACTCTCCTCTAACCCCATGTATTCATATTCATACGATGCATCAGCCAGTGCAGCTTTCAGCACACGCTCAACCTCTCGCTTGAATTGCAGGTACATCCTTACCTTGAATATTTAGCTCAGCATACATAAAGATAATAAACAAACAAATCCAATGCTGACCTTCGTCGGGCTCGGATTGTATGACCCAAGCGATATAACATTGAAGGGTCTGGAAGCGATAAGAGAGGCGGATGTGGTCTATGCGGAGTTCTATACATCGCCTGCTGGAGCACGCACGATAGAGAGGCTGGAAAGGGCTTATGGCAGGAAGCTCTCGGTATTGGAGCGAGAAGAGCTGGAGGAGCGAGCGGAGTCGGGTATTCTTGAACTCGCAAAGAGCAAGAAAGTGGTATTACTCAGTGGTGGCGACCCTATGATTGCCACTACGCATGTAGAACTGCGACTCCGGGCGATTGATAGAGGGATAGAGACACGGATAGTGCATGCGGCTTCTATCGCATCTGCGGCTGCGGGTCTATCCGGACTTCAGAGCTACAAGTTTGGTAAATCGGCAACGGTATCACCGCCATATAAGGGTGTTATATCGCGGGTGCCTTATGAGACGGTGAGAGATAACAGGGAGCGGGGGTTACATACACTGCTATATCTCGATATCGGAATGAGCATAGCGGATGCTCTGGAGCTACTGGACTCGGTAGAGCGTGAGATGGGCGGGGACTTGCTGGAGCGTGCTTTGATGGTGGGCATAGCGCGGGCAGGCTCTGATGATGCGGTAGTGAAAGCCGATTATATGACGGCGCTGAGAGGCTATGAATTTGGTGACCCACCGCATGTGCTCATCGTCACCGGCGAATTGCATTTTATGGAGCGTGAAGCTCTGATAAAGCTCGCACATGCACCA
>JAGGRS010000067.1 GCA_021159475.1 Candidatus Methanophagales archaeon | reverse complement strand
CACTGACGATTCATTATAAAAACTCACATTACCACTAACGAACGGTATACCGAGGGAAGAAGCCATATAGCCGAGTCCGCGACAGCATTCATAGAACTCGCCCATGCGCGGTGGCTTCTCGGGATTGCCGAAGTTGAGGCAGTCGGCGAACGAATGCGGAACGGCACCTACCGCGGTCAAATTCCTGCATACTTCATCTATCGCACTCGCCGCACCCCAGAACGGATTCAGTTCACAATACGAGGGATTCACATCCGCCGTGATGGCAAGTCCTCGATAGGAGGACTCTAACGGCTTCAGTACCACCGCATCACCATGCGTCTCCTTCCCTATTAGCCCCTGCAATGGCTTCAATACCGTCGCTGCTCTTACTTCATGGTCATATCGCCTTATGACCGACTCCTTTGACATTATATTCGGTGACGCCAGTAGCATCTTCAGTATATCACCGTAAGAGCCCGGGTCGGGCTCCTGAAGTTCACCATCAGCAACTTCCGCATTTGATACCTCCCTCGGACGGTCATAAACAGGTGTATCGAGTAAAAAATCAGTATCAAGGTCAAACACAAGCTCATCATGGTAGAATAGCCTTATCCGCCCGCCACTGACTGCTTTGCCAATCTCCGTGGCATCTACATCCCATCTCTCAAATATCTCAAGCACTGCGCTCACATCCTCAGGCATAACTGCCACCAGTAACCTCTCCTGCGATTCTGAAACCCATATCTCCCAGGCTTGCAGTCCCGATTCCTTTAACTTCACACGTTCCAGGTGTATCTCCGCACCACAGCCACCGCTATGGCACATCTCGCTCACCGCGCATGAGAGCCCGCCGCCACCAAGGTCTTTCATACCCCTTATCAGACCACGCTCATTGCATTCAAGTATCGCGTGCATCAACGGCTCTTTCGTTATCGGGTCTCCAAGCTGGACGGCGCTACGGAATTCTTCAGCACCCGGTTCAAGTTCACTGGATGCAAAGGTGACACCGTGTATACCATCACGTCCCGTCCTGCCGCCCACGAGCAAAAGAACCTCACCCGGCTTCGCCATGCTCCGCCTCAATTCCCGCTTCTTCATCACACCCACACAGCCCACATTCAC
>JAGGRS010000039.1 GCA_021159475.1 Candidatus Methanophagales archaeon | reverse complement strand
AATGACTGCCGTGAGAATGTGAATAAAATGAGCATGTTGAAGTCACAATACAGGATGAAAAGGGAGATAGCGGATTTTGTGAGTTCTACCTTCTATGGCGGGCAGCTAAACACGCCAGCAGAGATAGAAATTGAGGAAAATTTGTGCGCATGCGAGAATGACAGCATTATAAGCAATCAATACCCGCTGGTATGTTTTCCCAGAAGATTCTGGACCGATTATGACAGCAATTATTCAGCATATTCCACTGGTGAGATAATATTTATCAAAAACATAATCAAAAAGTTCAAGGAGTGTTATGGTGATGAAATAAAAGAGCATATCGCAATAATATCCCCATATAGGGCACAAATAGATAGAATTGAGGAAGAAATTCCCGATATTGAGTGTGGAACGGTGCATGCATTTCAAGGTCAGGAGCGGAGCGTGGTTATCTTTGCTACCACTAAATACTGGAGAGGCAGGAGTAATGGCTTTGGATATTTATTGGAGGGAGAGGTGAGTAGAAACCTTCTGAATGTTGCAGTTTCAAGAGCAAGGGAGAAGCTAATAATCGTAGGAAGCAGAGAACTTTTCGATGAAGTAGAAATATACAGAAGACTTTATGAACATACCATGAGGACAGGTTATGTAGCCCCCGAACATCTTAGCGGTTATGATTTTACTACAAGATGCGAGGGGTGCGGTAGAAATATAGGTGAGTTCAGATATAACGACAGATACTGCGGAGAATGTTTTATACTACATCGTTTGAGGACTTTTTTGAACGAGATGCCGAGGGAATATAACGCTGTGGATACACATCTTTTGAGGTCTTCCGATGAAGTAAGGATTGATGATTGGTTTTATCATAATGGGATACAACATGAGGTTGAAAGAAGAGTTCCCGTCAGTAATAGATTGATGTATTGCGACTGGTATTTGCCTCAGTGGGATATATACGTGGAATACTGGGGCTTGACGAACGAGGAGTGGTATAGAGAGGCGAGAAGAGTAAGAGAAAGGCTGTACAGGCAGGCTCATCTGGATTTGAGAAGTATAGAGCCTGAAGATATGGCTAATTTGGATGAGATACTTCGATATAAATTCAGGGATATATTAGAGA
>JAGGRS010000145.1 GCA_021159475.1 Candidatus Methanophagales archaeon | reverse complement strand
GGAAGGACAGGACAACACACGGGGATAGCATGCAAAGAAAAAGAAGCACCAATTTATTCACAGCTATCACCTCCTTACACTTCTGTGTAAAACCGCTACCGCTACCATAAGCAATCCGGCAAGAGCATATACCGCTTCAAATCCCGGTACTGGAGGTGCAGGCGCTGATGTTGGTGCTGGTGTTGGTGACGCTTCTGCCATACGCAGAGAGACATGCGTGCTTTCAATGTCCCCTTCCTTCTCGCTCATAGCATCATACCACGTCCCGCTAAAAGTCCCGCTTCCTCGCGACGGTGCTCGCACTTCGTATCTTATTGAAGTTTCGTTAAGCACTACAAACACAACCTTCTGTCCCGATACATGGGTTTGATTCAAGGGATGTGTGGTGCTGACAAATGTAAACCCGTCAGGGATGGTCTCCACGATACCGCCGATTCGGAGCCCTGTTATGTTCAGTGTGACCTCAAATGTTGAACCCGGGGAGGGGAGCATCGGGGATAGTGTGCGTGTTATGGTAGTATCAGTATGACCGGTTGTGGCTGCATTGATATTAATATTAGCAATAGGCGTAGATATAAATACAAATAAGAGCACCGAAATCGCAAGTATCGCTACGATTAATGTTAATTTCTTGTTCATATTCTTACTTACTGTGGCTCTATCTATATAAACATATATGTTTTTAATCCGTATCCATCAGTGTCCTCACTGTTTTATCACATGCGGTAGTGGCGTGGGAGACCGCTCTGCCGAGGTTGGCATGCGCCTCCCGATAATCCGCCTCCTCTATCTTCCGTCTCGCATCTCTCAACTTCTCCTCCGCCATTGCGAACTCAGGCTGCCCTGTTGCCCGCAATGCCATTTCTATATCTGCTGCGAGAGCGTCTAAGAAAGCATCCATCGCCTTCTTCGCGCCCCTCAATTCGCATGCCTCCAGTGATTCTACTGCTTCCAGCATCTTTGAGCCGATGATCAACTCCGACTTTATACGCTCACCAAACTGATAGCTTATTATCTCCTTCTTTATCATGCTGAACTATTCCCGCTACAATATTATAAACTTTTTGTATCTATTCAGGTTTTTAAAGTTATCGCTAGCCCACAATTCCAAAATTATTT
>JAGGRS010000223.1 GCA_021159475.1 Candidatus Methanophagales archaeon | reverse complement strand
TGAAGCGTGCGAAGGAGATACAGGAGATGGGCGCTGATTATATCTGTGTCCATGTAGGGATAGACCAGCAGATGCGTGGGTTAGACGTGCTGAGTTTATTAGATAAAGTTAGTAAAGCGGTGGATGTCCCTCTGGCTGTTGCTGGTGGTATGGATGCGGTAACGGCGTCTAAGGCTGTGAGCCTCGGCGCTGATATAATAATCGTGGGTGGCAACATAACGAGGACAGCGAATGTGAAAGAATCAACAAGGGCGATAAAAGAGAGCATGATGAGAGAGGAGGTCAGCGAAGGAGTGCGGAGAGCAGGAATGAAAACGGATGATGAGCTCTTTAAACTGTTCATGCAGGTATCCACACCCAATATATCGGATGCAATGCATCGTAAGGGTGTATTGCAGGGTATAAGACCCCTATTTGAAGGTATAAAGCTCGTTGGTAAAGCAGTCACGGTACAGACCTACGAAGGTGATTGGGCAAAGCCGGTGGAGGCTACGGATGTCGCAGGACCCGGGGATGTGATTGTCGTCTATGGAGGCTCGAAGGAGGTCGCGCTATGGGGCGAGCTGGCATCGTGGAGCTGTAAACGGAAGGGCATTGCGGGCATCGTCATTGATGGCGGTGTGCGTGATGTGGATGAGATAAGACGGATAAGATTCCCGGTATTCGCACGATACGTGGTTCCAAATGCGGGTGAGCCAAAAGGGTTTGGTGAACTGAATGCGGAGATAAAGTGTGGTGGCGAATATGTCCGACCCGGTGATTGGATAATAGGTGATGACAATGGTGTGGTGGTAGTGCCAAAGGAGCGTGCTTATGAGATAGCGAGACGAGCAAAAGAGGTATGGAAGAATGAGGAACGTGTAAGGGAGGAGATAAAGCGTGGAAAGACATTGTCTCAGGTGCTGGACCTGTATAAGTGGGAGAAGAAGCAATAAATAGTCGTAAATCCACTTCAAGGTGTATCTGGTGAACGCTTACCTGCACGGGTCATTGCTTATACTTATGTAATAACCTCTACCGCGTCTATAATCTCTTTAACTAAATCCGCACTCTTAAAACCGTCTATTTCGTATTCCGCTTTTATTATTATCCGATGGCTCAATACGTAAGGTGCCAGTTCTTTCA
>JAGGRS010000218.1 GCA_021159475.1 Candidatus Methanophagales archaeon | reverse complement strand
CGCTGAATCTGGCGATATGAGATGCTCCTGAATACATAATCCTCAGGCTTCATCCGCTCTGTGTATCTCTTCAGCAGTGCGATGGTGGCATCATCAACCAGAACCTCCCGCCTCACATATTTCCGCTGCTTCAATGAATACACCCATAGCCTCTTGTTCTTGAAGTCAATGTCCTTCTTCTGTATCCCATACTTCCACCCGCCCTCTTCCTTCTTATATACGCCGTATAACTCACCTATACGAATACCCGTGCGTGCAAGCAGTCGTAATATCAAATAATCACGCTCATTCACGATTGCGGCATCCAGAATTCTATTCAGTTCTTCCTCTGTGAGCGGGTCAGGAGCTCTCTTTGGCATTATTATTTACTTTACGTGCTGGAGCTGGGATTGAGCACTTTCAGCCCGATAGACGCTGCTTCTGACTCTATTTGCTCCCTCTTCCTGCCACCTACACCGGATGCTATCCGCACAGCTACCTCATCAGGCATGAGATTCGCCAGCTCGCGCGGATTGTAAACCAGAACCTCACGAAAGCCGGAGGGATGCAAACCGCGCTCCTCCCTCTTCCGCCGGTAGCCCACCTTCACCCACGCGCCTTTCGCAGCTATATGCTCTCTGAGTTTATTATCGAGCCCTCGTGGTCTCCTCCAGCTCTTGCTCAGCTTCTTCTTACTCCGCCATCCATATCGCTCGAACTTCGGCTTCCTGCTCTTACGCACGCTCCTGCTCATCATCGCTTCTTTACCATCACTATCCTAATAACTTCCGCGTATAATATAAAAATGGCAAAGTCAAGTGAACTTTAATATTAGCGATATCACCGATATAGCATTAACATGAAGAAGATGGTGGTCTGGCCGGTCAATTTGGCTGCGGGACGGACGAGGAGCGAAGGCAGGATTGTTCCACTCAGACTTGGATTGAAATCGCCGAAGTTAGAAGAGATCGAGGAGGTGGCACGGGCGCTCAATCTCGAGCCGATAGTAGAGCAGGGCAAGGCGTATCCGAAGACGCACTGGAATAAAACCGGACGGGTATTGGTGAATAAGACGGGCAAAAAAGGTGCAGTTATAAGGGCGATTGCCGAAGGTATAAAAGAACTGCGAGTAAAAGCGAAGGAAAAG
>JAGGRS010000160.1 GCA_021159475.1 Candidatus Methanophagales archaeon | reverse complement strand
CTTTATATACACCCACCAGCTTACCATCTATGCGAACACCGAAGAAGAAATAGCCAGAATCCATCTCCTTCTTTATCTCTTCCTCGCTCATCGCACGTTTCTCACGCCATTCCTTCGGGTATTCATACGCCTTAAGCCAGACCTCTTTATATAGTGCGGAGATATCCTTCGCATCCTCCTTACCGAGTCTTATTGCGCGGTGCTTCTCTTCCGTATATGCATCATTCACGACACAGACGCCCATCCTATCTCATATAAATTATTTTTTGCCTTTTATAAATATCTACTATTTTTCACGTTCATGAACCTCTTCTGCAGCTCCACCACCTCCTTGCTGTCACTCGCACTGGAATATGCGATTAACATCGTCTCATTCAACCTCAGGAATTCATCGCCCCACTTGAATTTGCTTAATATAGCTCGCGATTGCGTGCGCTCACCGAGTATGAACAGAGCAGCTGCGAACGCTTCCGCGGAACTCAGGATAAAAGGTCTGCCATAGTTCGTCGGGTTCGATGCGATGAGATAGGGTAAAGCCCGCTTCTTTCTCCTCAACTTCCTGAAAGTCGCCTCAAAAGTGCTTATCGCTTTCCATGAGCAATCGAAGACGGTTATACTGCTCGCAGATTCTCTATCTGCGGGTGAAAGCGCTATGCTAACAGTGGGAACGAGCAAAATCGTTCTGGATGGTATCATCCGCATCTTATCAACCAGTCTTATCAAGCCTGCTCGTGCTAATTTCCGCGCTGTACACCTCCTGGGGTCACATTGCCCCGCATCGTAGGCATATAGTTGCATATATACACCAATTTGGTTCTATATCCTGAATGAGTTTTTATGAAAAAATTTCCCTCTCAGTTTTTCGTATTCCTCTTTCGTAATGTATTCCGGTGGCATCTTACTTCACCACCATCTTCATTTTAGCATTACGATGAAATGCGGCGTCTCTATTTTATCATCCCCCAGTAAGGATAGTATCCCTTTCAAAATATGGTATCAGCATTGTGTTTCAGGCACATACTGCCTGAGATACTGCTTGAAATCGCGCATCATCCCATCATCCACATACACCTATCCACATACACCTTACCATCTATCTCGCGATTATGAAGGAACTCAAATATCTCT
>JAGGRS010000258.1 GCA_021159475.1 Candidatus Methanophagales archaeon | reverse complement strand
CTTTATATCCTGAAGCGGGCAATAACAGAATCAGAATCTTTTAAAGGCGGAACAGCCATCTTACGCATTTCATCTCCCGCCCAATATTCCACCACCGCCTCTGTATCGGCATCTGCGTCAGCATCAGAATATCGCACAGTCAGCTTCGCCGCGAGTTCCACCGCCTCTCTGCTCTTAGAACCCTTTAAAATCGTTATCGGGCTACCACAACCCCGAACTTCAAAGAGGTAATCATCTGCATCCCGCAACTGCTTTAGAACCTCATTTTCTCGCTCGTTCCTGCCCACTATTATCCTGGAGGCACCGAACCTGAAATGTCTGCCCACTTTCAGCAGTTCAACCTCCTTCATCGTCAGTGCTCTATCCTTATTGTGCATCAGTATATCGCGAACCCGCGATGCGAACTCACGGCAGGTTAATAGACAGCCACCGGAGGGTGTCGGATAAGCACCGCCAAGATTGTATCTCTTTGCAAGAGCAATCTGAGTCTTCCTGCTCTTCCCTCTTATTGCGAGAAGCTTGCTACGGTCTATCCAGCCCGCTCGCTCTGGAATCGTCTCGGGCAGCAATCGCGCTGATAGTGGTCTCAGGACTTTTCCCTCCACACACGCTTCCTTATCCTCCAGCTCCAGTGCTCGTCTGTGCTGGCTCATCGGGCGTTCGCCGAGAACGTCACCGGTAACAATGAAAGAAGCATCCACCTGTTCCGCAACCGCCTTTGCCTTACGGAGCATATAAATATGGCAATCTATGCATGGGTTCATTGCGGAACCATAGCCATACTTCGGGCTTCTCAATATCGCCAGGTATTCCTCGCACGCTTCCACTCTCACAAGTGGTATCCCGAACCTCCATGCCGTGGCACCTGCGTAGTCTCCTTTCTCGCTCAGAAAAGGCAGTATGAGATTTAACGCTACCACTTCTATCCCCTGCTCCAGAATGAGCTTCAAAGCCAGTATCGAGTCCAGACCGCCGGATAACAGTGCCACCGCTCTCATCGCTCATAAAATTCTTTATGTAAAATAAAAATCTAATATAAAGAGATGGAGGAGCGGGAGCATAAGATAAGGTATATAGAACATCCTTCGGACGTCGGGTTTGAGGTGTATGGAACGACGCTGGAAGAGCTAT
>JAGGRS010000014.1 GCA_021159475.1 Candidatus Methanophagales archaeon | reverse complement strand
CATGTGCCGAGGAAGGCACGAAGAGATGAATGTCGTAAGGTTAAATATAAATGAAGGAAGATATAAGTGGGGGTGTTTTTTCGGAGATGGGGAAAAGTCAATTGATACAGGAGCTTCGCTCACCCAAGCCCTTTCATAAAAATTGCAATAGGAGGTGATAATTATGGCATTTAAAGTGCTGTTCCTCGCCCATGCTCCTGATGCCGAGGCAGAGAAGCATAGATGTGTTATTGAAACGCCCAAGTGCTATAAGCTCTTTGTAGTAGTGGTCAAAGATCAGAAACAAGCAATTGAAGTATGCAAAAAGGTTGTCAAAGAAGAGGGCATTCAGTCAATCCTTCTCTGTCCAGGATTTACACATAGAGATATTGCAGAGATATCAGAAGCGGTTGGTGAGAATGTCGGAGTTTTCGTAGCCAGAGGAGATGGTCCGAGTAACAGGATTTCAATGGAAGTGATGGGAAGAGAAGGCTGGTTTTCAGAAAGATAAAGTTGGGCTTGGGCACTCTGCGGTGCTTCGCACCCCTAATGGAAAACATCGATTGTTGCATCCATTTATCCTGCGGACAAAAAGGATTTCCACTTAAATCCTTACAGGGTTTTCGATAAAAAGAACAGTCTCAGGATGGCTTCAACACTGCCCGCTAATCCACCAAATGCCTGCTCCGTCTTCTTCACCATATCGGCAATAATCGTCTCTTTTGTGTTCATACTTGTATAATCTCCTGAACATGCTGAAGAGCATCCTGTATATCACCGCTTACGAATTGAAATCGTAATTGTCCCCTTTATCCTCTAAATCTTTTATAGGTAGTCCGCTAACATGTTTAAAGAGGCGATGCGCACTCGGCACTTTATAGTTTGGAAGTACTGAGAAAGAAGGTTTTGAAACAATCAGAAACCCCTTTCGGGGTTTCGGATACCTTCCCCGCTTATAAAAATACAAGTTTTGCGAAGCAAAAAATAATTCTGTTTCTTTGATTAAACTTTCTTTTTAAGAAAGTTTGATGAGACAATGAGGGACACACACGTCTCCTTTCATAAACCCGTCTTATATTTATTATATTGTCCTCTATTTCAATTGATACACATGCCTTCAACAATAGTAGTAGGGGGATTCTTTGGTGACGAGGGTAAAGGAAAGATCATTGCATAC
>JAGGRS010000075.1 GCA_021159475.1 Candidatus Methanophagales archaeon | reverse complement strand
GCCATGCGTAATATACTGGATGCACGAGCATGTGCATACTGGATAAAAGGTGCTCCCTTCTTCTCTATGTCCAGAGCGTCCTCAAGGTTGAATACTATATGCTTCTCTGGCGAGACTTTCACCATATCGTAACGCAATGCGCCTATACCCACCATTCTTGCTATCTCGCGCTTCTTAGCCTCGCTCAGGTCGCTCCGGCGCTTATCCACCTCCTCGTATGCTCGCGCTTCTATCTTATCCATCAGTTCATCCGCCGATATATACCTGCCTGCGCGTGTGGATAAAGAGCCGGATGGTAAAGATACGAACTCGAAGATGACGAATTCCGGCGCATTCACACCCAATAATGTAAGCGCTTTCCGCAATTGCTGCGATACCAGTTCATGGTCCTTACCCAGCACATCTATCATACGGTCGCATCGCTCGCTCTTCCAGCGATGGTATGCGAGGTCGCGGGTGGTGTAGAGCGAAGTCCCGTCAGCACGCTGAATCACCAGTCCCTTCTCTATCCCGTCTAAGTGAAGTATGAGCGCGGAGCCTTCGGATTTTATATCGCCTCTTCGCTTTAACTCCTCTATTATACGACGCACCGCACCACTACGCACAAATTCACTCTCAAAGACGAAGAGGTCATGATGGATATTCAGCCTCCGTAGTGATGCCTTAATACCGGCGAGGCATCTCTGAACAACCTCATCGTAGCGCTTCACCACTTCCTCATCTCCTGCTTCATAGCGCCTCATCAGCGCATCCACTTCGGCACGATAAGCCGCATTAGCCTCTAACATCCGATTGGCTGCGATATAAACATCAACTATCGCATGGTCCCCCTTCTTTCGCGTGTCAAGCTCCAGTCTGGAGGCGCCCCATACCGCAACCGCTACCTGCCTGCCCATATCATTCACATAATACTGCGTCTCCACCTCGTAACCCGAATGAGTTAATACTCGTGCCAGTGCATCGCCGATGATGGCATTCCTGAGATGCCCTATGTGCAGGGGTCCATCAGGATTCGCAGAGGTATGTTCAATTATTATCCTTGTGCTTTTATCATGCCTCTTCTCAGCCCTGCCACCTTTTAGCCGTCTCAGTGTGGCATCGAGGAAATAATCACTGACGTAGAAGTTGATATAAGGACCGGAGGCGACCGCTCTTGATA
>JAGGRS010000023.1 GCA_021159475.1 Candidatus Methanophagales archaeon | reverse complement strand
GCGTAAAATTTTTCGGTGTTTATATATATTGTTTCATTTAATATATATTTATTTCTATTTCAGTAAATTCCGAAAAATTTATATAACCCCTCCACTTTTTCTATATCCGAGGTGAAATAAAAATGGGGAAATTTGGTTCGATAGGGATAGTGGCAATTGTGGCGGCGATAGTGGCAATGGGAGCAGCAGTGGTTTCAATACCTGCGTCGGTCCAGGGTGCGTCAGCAGAGCTCTCTGGACAACTGACTATCGCAGGTTCTACAACCGTGCTGCCGATAAACCAGGAATGTGCACGACTCCTCATGAAAAAGAACCCCGGACTGAGAATATCTGTATCCGGCGGCGGGTCGGGTCATGGCATAAAATCGGTGGGCGCAGGCGAGATTGATATCGGTGCGGCATCGCGCGATGTGAAGCCGGCGGAGATGGAGAAGTATCCAGACCTGAGACCGGTAGCGATAGGTAAAGATAGCGTGGCTATTGTAGTGCATCCCTCCAACAAGGTGAGCGAACTGACGCTGGAACAGGCGTCGAAGATATTCGCAGGCGAGATAACGAACTGGAAGGAAGTGGGCGGTGCAGATGAGGCGATTCGTGTGATAACGCGCGAAGAGGGTTCCGGGACGAGAGAAGTATTTGAGAAATATGTGCTGAAGCCTTTTGGACGCGAGATGACGGGAAGAGCGGCGGTGAAGCCCTCGAATGGCGAGGTAAGAGCAACAGTAAGCGGAGATGAGAACAGCATTGGTTATGTGTCCCTTGGCTACCTTGACCCTTCTGTGAAAGCGGTTAAGATAAACGGGGTAGAGGCAACAGTGGAGAACGTCCTCGCAGGTAAATACCCAATCGTGAGGACGCTATACCTGATAACGAAAGGAGAGCCAGACGAACTCGAGAAAGCATTCATAGACTTCGTGTTGAGCGAAGAGGGGCAGAAGGTGGTTGAGGATATGGGTTACATAAGATTGACGGGTGAAATAGCACATGCACCGACACCGGAAGCAACGCCAATGTCCACTGCAACGCCAGCGCCAACGCCAGCGTCTACCGCTACAACACCTGGATTCGAGATGATATTTGCAGTCGCGGGTCTGTTAGCGGTATCTTATGCGGTGCACAGCAGGAGGAGACGAAAGACATGAAAATAGTGCATATCTCGGACATTCATGCTGCGGAAC
>JAGGRS010000078.1 GCA_021159475.1 Candidatus Methanophagales archaeon | reverse complement strand
TCAAATTCGGGATCCAACCGCTCTTTTATCTCATCCCACGATACAGCACGACTTATGTCCCTCTTGGACCCATTATAGAGCGTTACTTCTTCAAAATTGCCATTGACGATTCTTATAACAGCCTTAGACACTTTAGAATCATGTCGAAGCCTCGTAACGATATGGAGTTCGAGCTTTTTCAAATCCGACAGGCTTTCCGTGGTAATAAAGCCATTATCTACGATCGTTGTAAAAGTCCGTTTCACCGATTTTAGATCCGAGAGTATCTCGGGAAAAATCTTGTATGCCCTGACATTCCCCCTGGCAATACGGAGGTGAATCGGAATGTTTTCCCCCTCGGTAACGGCGAGAAAAATAGTTATCTGCCTCTTTCTCGCACCCGCGGGGTTGTATCCGAAAGTCAGGAGTTCACATTTTGTCCCTTCCGATGTTATGACAGTCCCGTCAATCAGCATCCTGTCAGCGCTCACAGGGTGCTTCAGAGCTCCTCAGATCCGATAGAATTCCGTTCATCTCAGAGGGTTTTATTGCGTCCATCGCTCTGCACATCGCCTGGGGATAGAAACGCTCTTGAGGCAACTCTAAAAGCAGAGGAAAAGCAGTATGGGGATAATCCTCTGCCATTTTTCGCTTGCTCAGCGGTTTAAATGCTTTGTACGCGCTCATGACCTCGATTATTTCAGGGATGACACCGCTCTTTTTACACCTCTCCGCGAGAACTTCTCGAAGTCCAATCATCGCTGCGATCTTATGGAAGAGTAGAACGGGACCAGAACATTCGTTACGCCGACATCTTCCAGTCGGATTTTACTCTCCGCGTCTTCAATGAATTTGCACAAATCTTTTGTCGTCCCGATGTACCTCACAACTTCCTGAACAACCTTCCCCTTCTTCGCACCCCTTTTTATCCTTCTTGACTTTACAAGCGCAAAATACAACCTCTTCCCTTTCTTCCAGGTCCTTAAATAGGTCATGCTTATAGATTGTTATCCACAATATAAATATCTCACTACAAAAATTCTCGATTAAAATTGTTGAAAGCGAAAAAACACCTAATTTTTTAGACTTCATAAGGTAAAAGCCATAATGAAGAGTGATAAAATGAATGGATTACTTTCACATGCGTTGATATTTAAAATAAGCCCTATAAATGCTTTTGTAATATGGGAAGTGTTAAATTTAGGTT
>JAGGRS010000096.1 GCA_021159475.1 Candidatus Methanophagales archaeon | reverse complement strand
ACTATATATAAAACCCTATGTTATGTTCGGGTTCAGGTTACGACATCATTTATATAATATAGAGCCATGCCGCACGCGCATGCACCATGATGACATGATATGTTATCTCCCTCTTAATCTGAATATCTCTCTCCCCTCGGGGGTAGTCCCCTCCTCCCATCCTTCTGATATCAAGATACACAAAAGCAGAGACAAATAAAAGCAAACGATATTGATTATCAAAATTATGCCTCTAATTGCTATTACCGGTACACCGGGAACGGGCAAGACTTCGGTCTGCCGCGCACTTGGAAGCGAATATAATATCATCAATTTGAACGCGGTCATCGAGCGTAGAGGGTTCTATACCGGTATAGACGCTGACAGGGGATGCCTTATAGCCGACCTCCACAGATTAGCGGAATACATAAGGAGGGAGGTGGAGAATAGCGAGAAGCCGGTGGTGATTGAAAGTCATCTGGCGCATCTGCTCCCGCTTCAACCCGATGTAGCCATCGTGCTCCGTGCAAATCCCGTGGTGCTCGCCTCGCGATTGAGGCAGAAGGGCTTCCCGATGCGTAAGATAGAGGAGAATGTGGAAGCGGAGATGCTGGATGTCATCCTTATAGAAGCGGTGGAGTTATGCCACGTTATATACGAACTGGACACCACTAACAGCACCGTATCGGAGACCGCATCCATAATACGCGAGATTATAGATGTGGAGGTGCGGGGTGAGCGTGGTGCGGATGTGACGTCGCGGAAGGAATCACTACGACTGCGATTCCGCCCCGGCTCCATAAACTGGCTAAAATACAGCTAATTTCTCTCGTGTAACATCAGCTTAGCACCCTCTAATGCCTTCAAGATTTTTATTTATATTAAATATAATATATACAATAATTATGGTAGAATCAGGCACATTGCCCCTCCGGTACGTAGCCACCATGGACCACATGGTCATGCGAGTGAAAGCGCTGATGATGAACTGGGGCTTCGGCGAAGGCTGCAGCACCGTCTATGCCGTGCTCCTCACATCACGTGAGCCGCTATCCGCGGAGGAGATAAGTAAAAGAACTAACTACGCCTATTCCTCCATCATAAGCTATCTTAATACGCTCATGAGGCGGCGGCTGGTGGAACGCGTCAGAAGCATCAGAAAGAACGTGTATATAGCGAATGTGAACTTCGTGGAACTGATAAAAGCGGAGCATGAGAAG
>JAGGRS010000061.1 GCA_021159475.1 Candidatus Methanophagales archaeon | reverse complement strand
GGACCAATATGTTTTTTAATAGCGGGAAGTTGCCAGACAAGCAGTTCAAAGACCATTATCGCTTCATCGGTATCAGTATCAACCGTCACGCCACTTCGATACACCACGAAATCGTTTCGCTCTATCAGTCTCCTGACCGATGCCTCTGCTTTACTCAACTGCGGGAACAGGATGTCCTCCACCACCTCCGGGGCTCTGAACCTCAGCACTACGAAAGCAGTGCCACGTTCCTTTGCTATTCGCCTAAATTCCGATTCGCTCATCGGCTTCGGCTCTTTCAACTGGAAGAACTCGTGTGAGGGTCTCGCAAGGAACTCGCGTGCGGCATCTATCAATCTGGAGAACGAATATAGAGATACAGCAGCAGCGACATTCCGCTTCGCGTCCACGGGGTCTATAACAATCAGTGGCTCATCACCCCTGTACTTACCATGCCCCTCTATATCTATCCTCTCACCATAGCGCCATTCTGCTGCGTGCTTCAGGAACGATACGAAGGACCGGTATTTCAGTATGAGCAATTCACAGAGATAGCCGGAGAAGCCTTTTCGCCTCTGCTCGGAGCCATAAATGCCCAGACAACGCAGAAACCGCTTCAATAATCGCACCTCGTCTTCGAGCCCTGACAATCTCCGTATTACATATTCGTTATGGAACGGTGTTCTATCCACTGCGGACTTCAATCTTGAGGGGTCTTTCACAGCGAAACATGGCACAAGGTCCACATCATACTCCCTATCGGCGAAATGGAAGTAAGCATGGATGTATGGATGCGATGCGTATCTCTCCTCATACCTATCACATACACTCTTCGCTAATGCGAGTCCTTTAGCCTCCAAATCCTGGTCGGATGTCGCCTCGGGGAACATGATGAATATATCTATATCAGCCTCACCACTCACCCATGTGTTCCTGGCAGTGGAGCCGACGGAGATAGCATGGGCGTCTATACCCATCTCCACCGCTTTGCTATTCAAATTCGCAATTATCAACTCGGTCAGGGCTTTTACCTCCGCCTGCTCTTTAGCGCCCGGTCTTATCTGCTCTATAACATCGTTGCATATCGCATTCAGGACTTTTTCCTTTGCATCCGCTACCGACATATAGTTACTTCTCTATCACTGTTTCCTCTACTGCGATGCCGAAATGCCGTGCAGACTCTGTGAGATGGACGAGAACTTCGTCGCCCTCCTTCAGTTCTACGACCGAAATCGGTCTGTCTTT
>JAGGRS010000141.1 GCA_021159475.1 Candidatus Methanophagales archaeon | reverse complement strand
ATACTCTATTCGTCTCTGCAAACCTGCTTCCGCTCTCTCCATCTGCGCCAGCCTATCGGGCTTCATGTTTTCTTTCTGTACCGTGACACAGCCTCTCTGAATTTATCCTCACATTCCCTCACTGTTTTCCCCTCATAAATTACATCCTCGTCTTTGTCTATCCCCTCAATCTTGCCCACCAACCTGTTAGATTCGACATCAGCCACCAGAGAACCATAAAAGCCTTCGTAGTAGAAAACCTTTCTCTTATCTGCTCTCGCATCTACGAAATCCGCCAATCTCTTCCTCTCCTCTTCTTTCAATTCCTTCTCCATCATATCCGTTGAGACCGCCTCTCCACTCTCTAACTCTTCCCCTCTTTCCCTCAACCTTTTTATCAGTCCGGAACCCCTTGCCTGCTCGAGCGATATCATTCTCACTTTGAATTCATAGCCCCTTCCACGTAACCACTTCTCTATCGCTTTACAAACCACTTCGTCTGAGAATGGCTCTTCAACCACAATCACCCATTCTGGCAACTCTTCCTCATTCTCGCCTTCACCCTCCAGCTCCTTCTTGCTCATCACCGTCCAGTTCAGGCGACAGCGCTCATTGACCTCATCCTGATAAACGTCAACCGACCAGCTCTCTTCTCCCTGATGCATATCTTCGGGATAATAAATATCGAGGGTCTCACGCCCTTCTTCCCAAAGCTCCCCCAACGCTTTTCTCATCTTCTCGTAAGTTAAGAACCTTTCAATTGATTCCACAGGGTTCATGCAGCCCTTAAGATGTCTCGAGTTCCAGATGAACCGTTCAATACCGGAATCCGGTTCAGGTCTTTCATGCAGCCTTTCGCCATACCATTCCCGGAGGTCTTCTAAGAACCTGACGTACGAACGTTTCTCATTTCGCTCACCAATATATCTCCGATAAAGGTCGTGATACCATAGAACCAGCTTCTCCTGATTCAAGTCATTTAAAAGCTTCTTCGCTTCTTCCAACGTCTCTGTTATCCCCAGAAGTATGCCCCTCCCCACCACGATATACACACTCTTCCCGATGAACTCTCTGCAATTGTCACAGAATAGTTCTTCTTTTACAATCCTCATCTCCTCTGCACGACCCACACAATCCTTCACGTGGTAACCCTCCAGTAAATTCTCAAACGCCTTTGTCTGCGTGGAATATATCCTCTTCTGACATTTTGGGCACGTATATGCCTTATCAAAGTAAATGGTGTCAAACATCCCCATA
>JAGGRS010000225.1 GCA_021159475.1 Candidatus Methanophagales archaeon | reverse complement strand
CTTCGGCACCTGCTCCTTCCGGCGATGACTCTTGTAATTGCTCATATCGGTGGCATATACCTCTTGATGCGGAACTCGATGCTAAATGTGATAGGGGAGGATTATATACTTACTGCGAGGGCGAAAGGCTTGAGTGAGCGGTATATTATGCGTAAGCACGCGATGAAGAACGCACTGCTTCCGATTATCACGATTATTGCCCTCAGAGCAGGATTTATGATTAGTGGAACGATATTTGTTGAGACCGTGTTCGCATATCCAGGTGTTGGAAGACTGCTCTATGACGCGGTTACATACCGGGATTATCCATTATTGCAGGGCGCATTCTTGATTATCACGCTGGTTATTATTGCAGCGAATTTCATTGCAGACATGACGTATGCACATTTAGATCCAAGGGTGAAGCACGAATGAGGGGGATAATCACCTTCTTGAAAGAATACAGGAACAACACGCCCGGATTGATTGGACTTGGGATACTGGTCTTTTTCGTGCTGATGGCTATTTTTGCACCCCTCGTCGCACCATACGACCCGCATCAGATGTATAAGCCTTTAGAGCATCCAAATTCTGCTCATTTGCTTGGCACAAATGATATAGGCCAGGATATATTGAGTGAACTTATATATGGTTCAAGGGTCTCCTTATTCATTGCCTTTTTCGTATCGCTCGTCTCGGGTCTTATAGGGACAGCGCTCGGTCTTC
Organism: Candidatus Methanophagales archaeon; assembly: GCA_021159475.1. Lineage (GTDB taxonomy): Archaea > Halobacteriota > Syntropharchaeia > Alkanophagales > Methanospirareceae > G60ANME1. The sequence goes on along the minus strand of JAGGRS010000225.1, from coordinate 540 downwards.
TTTCGGGCTACTTTGAAAGGGTTGGTTTTTTTATCATGAGGATTGTAGATGCGTTCCTCGCGATTCCGAGACTGCCACTGATAATTGTAATCGCAGCATTCATACGACCAAGCATCTGGAATCTCATATTTATATTCGTATTATTTGGATGGCCATTCACTGCCCGCATTATACGCTCAGAGGTGCTATCACTCAGAAATAGACCTTATGTCGATGCTGCGCGAATGCTCGGTGCCGGTGATTTTTACATCTTATGGAGACACATTCTCCCAAACGTGGTTCCGTTGGTCATTGTGCAACTAATTATGGAAGCGAGGCATGTAATACTCGCAGAATCAGGATTGAGCTTCCTGGGTCTGGGTGACCCAACAGCAAAGAGCTGGGGCATGATTCTCCATTATGCTTTTGTGTATCCCACTATATTCATATCAGACTTGTGGAAATGGTGGATGCTGCCAGCGGGATTGTGCATTACGTTCACAATTCTTTCGCTCACGTTCATTGGTTATGCGCTGGAGGAACTGGTGAATCCGAGGTTGA
>JAGGRS010000205.1 GCA_021159475.1 Candidatus Methanophagales archaeon | reverse complement strand
CCGGTAACGGGCTGTAATACGAACTTTATCTCTAAATCCGAGAGGTCTCTGCATACCCTTTCTATCTCATTCACCGATGTGCCCCTCGTTACCACCACCTTAACTATCGTCTCGAGTCCATTATCAACTGATATTCGCACACTATCGAGTTCATTGCTATACAATCGGCTGTAATCCCCGTCTTCCACCGCCCTGTGACTCCTCAATTTGATATCTATGGATGCGAAATCGAAGTTCATGACTATTGATTCGAACGATGTGGCTGAGTATCCACTGGTCTCGATGAAATTCTTGTAGCCCATATCCCGTGCCTCCTTCGCTATCTCGTTCACGAATGCAGCACTAAGAAGAGGCTCACCGCCCGTGTAGCAGATGCTATGCACATCGGGTGTGCGCAGTTCATTAACGAGCTCGAGAACTGAATGTGAACCAATTGGATTCTCAATCAGCGCCACTGCTCTATTCTTATTTTTATTGATGAAAGAGCAATAAGCAGGCTCTGGAGTCCTCGCATAGGCGGTATCACAATAGAAGCAAGAGAGTGGGCAGCCAGCGAAACGAATGAATATCTGCCGCCTGCCTGTATAGGGTCCTTCGCCCTGGAAAGAACTGAATAACTCCTTTATATACCCACTCTCCATCTCTTTACCTTTATCTTCACCTTTTATTTATCAAGCATGAAATAAAAATAAAAGAATAACAGAGCAGAGGTAGGTGGGTGGTTGAAATCATAGATATACACTGCCATTTGACATTCAAGGAATACGAAGCAGATAGAGCGGATGTGATAGAGGGAGCGCAGGCGATATTGAAGGGAGTAGTGACGAGTGGAGTGGAGCCAGAGGATGCGAGTAAGGCTTTAGAGCTCGCGGAATCGTATCCCGATTTCATATTCGTCTCTCTCGGACTGCATCCAATACATGTAGTGGAGAAGAGCGACCGTGAGATAAGCGATTATGAGGAGTTTATAAGCGATAACAGGGCGAGAATAGTGGGAATAGGCGAGATAGGGCTGGATTATCACTGGATTCGGGACCCTTTGAAGATAAAGAGGACGAAGGAAGTTTTTAAAGAGCTACTTGAACTGGCGAAGGAGCTTGATCTGCCCGTTGTGCTTCATCTACGTGGTGAGGGTGCGATAGAGGAGGGTTTGAAGTTCATCTCTGACGCAGATATACGGAAAGCGGTATTCCACTGCTTCACCGGCAAGCCGCAACTCGCAGCGGAGATCTGCAATGAGAATGAGGGCTATCACATCTCTCTGCC
>JAGGRS010000073.1 GCA_021159475.1 Candidatus Methanophagales archaeon | reverse complement strand
AACTAAAAAAGATGGATAAGAGAAAGACCGTAACGGAGATAAACGAAAAGATAAAGAAAGGAGAAGCAGTTGTTCTCACCGCTGAGGAATTCAAGCAGATGGTGAGAAATGAAGAGCCGGTTACAGCAGAGGACATAGATGTAGTTACCTGTGCTACATGTGCTATAATGTCCGGTACGGCAGCGATTTTATCCATACCCGTAGCAGAAAGGAATGAATTTGAGAGAGCGGATAAGGTCTGGCTGAACGGCATCCCCGCTTTTCCGGGTCCGTGCCCAAATGAAAGATTGGGTATCGTGGATGTATTCGTTTATGGAACAGCCCGTGCGAACCATGAGTATGGAGGCGGGCATCTGTTTCGCGAGATAGTGGAAGGTAAACAGATAGAAGTAAAAGTAAAAGTGGGAACCAGCGATAGAAACAGAATAATCGAAAGAAGAATAAGCAAAGAGGATTTACAATTCGCCAGAATGATTACCACTCGCAGCTCATTTAAAAATTATATGGCATTCGTGAATCCAGAAGAAGGCGAAGTTAGAAGTATTTTCTCGGTTAGAGGATTGAAGGGACCTTATAAAGAAATTTCGGTGACCGGTAGTGGTGAAATTAACCCATTGGAAAACGACCCTCTGCTCAAAACCATCGGTATCGGAACAAAAATAATGGTAAACGGTGCAATGGGATATGTAATTGGTGAAGGAACGAGAAGTAGCAGAGAAAAGCCGAATCTTTCGGTGATTGCGGATATGCACGGGATGGATGCGGAATTTATGGGTGGCTTCGTCACGTCAACCGGACCGGAGTGCATAACTTCCATTGCCGTTCCCATTCCTGTAATTAGCGAAGAGGTATTTTCTAACCTCAAGATTATGGATGAAGCGATAAAGCTGCCAATAGCCGATATTCACGATAGAATACCGTTTGCAGAGAGCAATTATGCCGCGGTGTGGCAAGATACCGATCTGGAAATACATTTTGACGCCGATAGATGTGTGCAATGTGATGTTGATGTATGCGATGTGGAGGAATACTGCCCAACGAATGCTTTTTCTCGCTCAAAAGGCATTGATGTATATAGATGCTTCAACTGCGGTGCCTGCATATTTTTATGTCCGGGAGGTGCATTTAAAGGGAACCTGGGGCGTATTAAAATACACGATAAAGATAAAGAGGTTCCCATAACCCTGAGACAGTCAAACAGGTCAAAAGCGAACAAGCTTGCGAAGAAATTGAAAAATCAGATAGTAGAAAGAGAATTCTTGCTCACAGAACCC
>JAGGRS010000168.1 GCA_021159475.1 Candidatus Methanophagales archaeon | reverse complement strand
GTCCAGAAGACCGGGCAGCCGGTATGTGCATTTGGCGTTGGCAGTTCTATGGAGAGCAATGCGCACGGTGCGGACGAGAATGTCAGAATAGAAGACCTGAAGAATTATGTTAAGTTCCTGGTGATGCTGCTGCACGCGTGAGTGCGAGAATGAAGTTATACAGGTTTTGCGGTGGCGGTGCGAGGAAGCTCTTTGTTGGTGGACTGCATGGTGATGAGGGCTTATACACCGCCCCTATTTTAGAAACGCTGGCATCAGAAGCAGAAGCAGATGATAATTATGGTGATTTAATAATTGTCCCTTCGCTCACCATGGGTGGTAGATACATAGGTGTCTTATCAGAGGAGTATTACCGGAGCAGGGAGGGCATGATACTTACGGGGCTCATAAAACGGTACAAACCTTCCTTCTATTTCGAACTCCATGCTTATGGTGAATCTTCTTATCACAGACTTACGAACCCCGAACGTGAGAAGAGAGAGGGTGTGCCACCGTTCGTGGACCTTGATGACCATGAGCATACTCACAATCATATACTCCTGGGCTCCATCGCACCAGTTTTGAGGGAACTATTCAGTGCTGGCGATTTCTGCCTGACGATTGAGCTTCCGAAGTGGAGGAGTGATGAGGAAGGGGTTAGAGAAGAAGTGCTGCAGATTTTACGTATCGGACTGCTGAGCCTGACAAGGACAGAGATGCTGACTCAACTGAGGAAGATGTATCCTGACGCGCTGAAGAGAGCGGAGGCACTGTTTATACAATACTACCATTCACGACTTGAGCCCTTTTAGGTTTTAATCGTGCAACAGCGAAATAGTAATAAAGAAGGTGATGGAGCGTAAGGGTGTGAAGAAGAGTAAGAGAGGAGAGGGAAAGATATTGCAGGTGGCATTGGATGTGCTTGAGCTGGATAGGGCGATAGAGATAGGTAAAGAGAGTTTGGAAGGCGGTGCAGACTGGCTGGAGGCGGGTACGCCACTGATAAAGAGCGAAGGTATGCACGCAGTGAGAGTATTGCGCTCGACTTTCCCGGATGTGCCGATAGTAGCAGATATGAAGACGATGGATACGGGTGCGATAGAGGTGGAGATGGCGGCAAAATCAGGCGCTTCGGTCGTCTCTATTCTCGGTCTCGCCGATGACGCCACCGTCCGTGAGGGGATAGAATCGGCACACAAATACGGGATTGCCATCATGGTGGATATAATGAACACAATAGAGCCGGTGAAGCGTGCGAAGGAGATACAGGAGATGGGCGCTGATTATATCTGTGTCCATGT
>JAGGRS010000194.1 GCA_021159475.1 Candidatus Methanophagales archaeon | reverse complement strand
TCATCCAACCCGAACATGACATTCATATTCTGTATCGCCTGACCTGAACCGCCCTTAACCAGATTGTCAATTGCCGAGATTATCACTATCCGATCGCCATCCTCTTCCACCTCGAACCCGATGTCACAGAAGTTCGTGCCCCGCACAGCACCAAGAGAGGGTATGCCTTTTCTCAGCCTTATGAACCTCTTACCATCATAAAATTGCCTGTACAGCTCCTCAATCTCCTGCTCTGTCATCCTCTCTTCTCCTTCCGCCAGGAATATATGCGCAGTAGTGAGTATGCCCCTGATAGAAGGTATAACATGGGGTGTGAAGCAGACCTTCACCTGTGGCAATTCTTTCCTCATCTCCGCGACGTGCCGGTGTGCAGTCAGTTCGTAAGGGATGATATTCTCAGCGAGGTTCGGGAAATGTGACTTCTCAGAAGGGTCTGCACCCGCACCAGAGATGCCCGATTTCGCATCAAACACCACACGCTTCGCCATGCCCGACCTCACAATGGGTGCGACAGCGAGTATAGCACCGGTGGGATAGCAGCCCGGATTCGCAACGAGCGCAGCATCAGCCACCTCGGGGTGCAGTTCTGTCAGTCCATACACGGCGTTCCTGTGCTCCGTGTCCTTATGCCGCCGCTTGTAGATTCGTTCATATTCCCTCCTGTCCAGTCGGTAATCAGCACTGAGGTCTATCACACGCGCACCCGCATTGAGCAGCTCGGGCACATAATCCATTGCACTACCATGTGGCACAGCGAGGAATACAACATCGCTCCTATCCGCTATCTCGCGTGTATCTATATCCTCGTATTCGAGTTCGGTGAACCGCTCCAGATGCGGATTCACATCACTGACCCTCTTGCCTTTATATCGCCTCGATGTCACCACCGAGATTCTCACCCGCGGATGCATCAATAGCAATCTCAGCAGTTCCAGACCGGTGTAGCCAGCTCCACCTATTATTCCCGCTTCTATCATCTCCCTCGTGCTAATACAATCTTATTATTACCTGTTATTTTATTGCGGGATTAATAAAGGTTAGCTAAGTCAGCGAGTGAGAGCTGCCCTCTACACGGTCTTTGTGCTTCCTCATTCATGCCGGAATCCAGACTGATGATGCCATATTTGCCACCGCCACCCGGCTTAACATGGATATTGCCCTCTCTGAATGCCTTTATCGCTCCCACCACGCCCGGGGCTACCTTCTGCAGTTCGTCTATGGGCACATCCACCAGCACATTGACCTCGGTGCCGAATTCAGCGAGTAGTGATTCCCAGATTCCAA
>JAGGRS010000002.1 GCA_021159475.1 Candidatus Methanophagales archaeon | reverse complement strand
GCGGGGCTCTTCGCCGCGAACGAATTGAAGGGCGAGCGAGTGCTGGTGATAGATAAGGGCAGAGATGTAGAAGAGCGGCACTGCGTGATGGTGGAGACCGGGAATTGCATTCAATGTAAGGATTGCAACATAATGTGCGGTGTGGGCGGTGCGGGCACATTCTCCGATGGCACCTTAAACCTGAGACCTGACATAGGCGGTGAACTTGCTGAATTGTGCGATACAGATACGGCATGGCAGCTTGTGAACGAAGTGGACCGTGTTTTTCTCGCTCATGGCATGCCTGATGAGCTCTATAAGGGCACGGATGAGGATATAGAGCGTTTAAAGAGGCGTGCAGCTTCCGTTGGGGCGTCATTCATAGCGATAAATCAGCGCCACATAGGCTCAGACAGGACAAAAGGAGTGATAAAATCATTTGAAGACGACCTCAAGGCGCATGGCATTGAATTCCTGCTCAATACCACAGTTACGGATATTATTGTAGAGGATAATAAATGCGTGGGCGTGAAGACGGAAGGAGGTGCTGAGATAAGAGGCGGATGTGTTATCCTGGCGCCAGGGCGTGTGGGTGCTTCTTGGGTTGAAGAGCTGATCAAGAAGTATGACATAGATGCTGAGTATGCGGGAATAGATGTGGGTGTGCGAGTGGAAGTGCCGGCGATAACGATGAACCCGGTGACGAGGATAAACAGGGACCCGAAGTTCCATATAAGGACGAAACGTTACGACGATTTCGCACGGACATTCTGCACAAACGAGCGAGGATTCGTGGTTAAAGAGGTGTATGACGATTTCATAGGCGTGAATGGACATTCATTAAGGGAGAAGAAGTCGGAGAATACAAACTTCGCATTCCTGGTGAAGGTGGAGCTGACGGAGCCGGTCGAGAATACCACCCGATACGGGCGTTCAATAGCGAAGCTGGCAACCACAATAGGCGGTGGTAAGCCGATAATCCAGAGGATGGGGGACCTGAGGAGGGGCAGGAGATCGACCTGGGAGCGTATAAATCGCAATCTCGTGAAGAATACATTAAAGGACGTCACGCCCGGTGATATCTCAATGGCACTGCCACACCGAATCACGATGGATATAATAGAGGGTCTGGAGAAGCTGGATGAGATTATACCCGGTGTTGCCGCTGATTCTACACTCCTCTATGCGCCCGAGATAAAGTTCTATGCCATGCGTATGAAGGTGGACAAGAACATGGAGACTTCAGTGAGCAATCTCTTCGCCGCAGGCGATGGCGCGGGGCTATCGCGTGACATTGTCAATGCCGCCGCTACCGGGATGCTCGCAGCACGCGGAATACTGAATAGGCTATAAGTTGAA
>JAGGRS010000016.1 GCA_021159475.1 Candidatus Methanophagales archaeon | reverse complement strand
TGTCCTCATTCGCAATCACCATCTCCCATTCACCATGCGGTCCCACAGTAAACCCGTAACTGAATGCTTCTACTGTCTCTCTCTTGATCTCTCCACCTATTCTATCCTTCCAGCAAACGAGTTCTATCTTTGTCATGCTTCTTTATTTATCATCATTATTTAAAAATCCCCCTTTCAGCGTGCTCAACCGCGTGTCCCAGTATGAATCCAGCATCTCCGATTCTTCTGAATCCTCAAATACCATCTCTTCTCGTTCAAATTTCGTTATTCGCCCCGTGTGGTTCCATGCGGCACTCAACCATTCATCGTCCGTCAATGCGCGCTCAATTGCGCGTTCCAGGCTCGCACGGTTCAAAACGAGCTTCTTGCTCGCTCTTATCCTTATCTGGAGTCCAAACCAGATATAACTGGCATTTCTATCGCGATTGTCCTCACAGACCGCTTTTGCAATCCGCAAGTTCAACGGTATACCCTCCAAAAACACGCTCACCATCTCTATCACGTCCTATTTCTATTTATAAATCACTTCTTCCCCCCTCTCTCGTGTTCGTATTCTGACCTCCTTCAGTGGTGCGGTGTGGTAAGCGAGAGAAGCGAGTTCCTCAAGTTCTTCATAGCTGAAGATGTTCGCCTCGCTCAAGCCCGCATCTGGCGGTACACGCTCGATTCTACCCTGCTGTATTACATAGGGGTAGCATGTCGCACCCATCTCATGAAGCTCTTCCACTATCTGTTTCACTTCTCCAGCACCCACGATATTCTTGAATACCGTTGTTATCAATTCCGCATCAACATCTCTCGCGAGCAGTATCTCCAGTGTCTCCCGCACTCGTTCTGAAGCGCCATGCGCTTTTGTCAGTTCTTCGTAGCGTGCACCACCCAGTGGCGCTTTGACATCGAGGAAGATTTTATCAATGGCGTCGGCATCAAGCAAAGATTCTATTGCTTCGGGATAGTAGCCATTAGTCTGCACTCCGAGATAGAGCGACCTCTGCCGTGCGTATTTTGATATCGCAGCTATTGCTTCGGGTTGCATGAATGGCTCGCCACCCGATAATACCACGGCGTCAATGAAATCCTCGCTATCTCTTATCGCTTCTTCTATCACCTCCATATCCACATAATTGTCGGTCTCTAAGAGGTTGTAATTCTGGCAGTAGATACAGCGAAACGGGCACCGCCTGAGGAATATCACTATTGCTGCTTTACCGCGCCAGTCTATTGTGGAGAAGTGGATTATACCACCGAGATTTACTCTTATTTCCGTTCCCATTTTCGAACTTCAGAAGAATTCACCCACGTGCTCCAGTGCCCTCGCTATGAGTTCCGCACATTTATCCA
>JAGGRS010000165.1 GCA_021159475.1 Candidatus Methanophagales archaeon | reverse complement strand
AGAGATATTTGAGTTCCTTCATAATCGCGAGATAGATGGTAAGGTGTATGTGGATGAAGCTGTAAATAAGGCTTTTAGGGAGTATTTCAGTAAATATGGCACACATTGTTGAGATATCCGACGGGGTCCTGATAAATAATTTGTACAGAATGTTGTACAATGAGTTTGGGGACGGTTTCTACCTTGTGTGATACGCCTGGACCGATGTCTTTTTGCTGCCCTCGTTACCACCGCCGTTTTCATCTCACACATGGCTAAAGGCTTCCCTGTCGAGCGTTTTTGCATTTAACCTCTCAGATGCACTTCTACTCCTATCCCCTTTCGTTCATTTTGCCTCCTCTCAGAAATGCCTTTTTATATCGTATTCCTATATGTGCTATGTAGAGGAGGCCATATGACCTAAAAGGGGAAAAGAGCAGGTGTAAAAATGGGAGAAGAAGAATTGGATATAGTAGTAAATGAGGACGCAACTGCGGAAGAAATCGCACCGATAGCGAAAGCGGTGAACGACTTGTTTGTAATGCCGGTTGCAATGCGAAGCAGGAATAAAAAGGGCGTTAGAGTGGAAAAAGGAGAAATTATAGACTCTGAATATACCGGTCCGGTATTAGAGCAGGTACTGAAGGAGAATCGGGTGATACACACAAATCTCCTTAAGGGTAAATATGCAGGTGTGCCGGTAGTTGTTGCGCCGATTCGGAATAGGAAAGGAGATGTGGTAGCAGCTCTGGGCATTTTTGACCTGGTTGGAACAGTAGATTTGGGAGCCTTATTTGCCGACTATCCAGTGGTTCTCGAACAAGTTAGGTCGTATCGTAAAGGAGCGCGAAAATGAACATGAGCATAGCCTTATTTATACTTGAAATCGTTAGAATATTGAGGAGGTGAGAAAAGAAAAGATGTTGTTCATAACATGCGTGAAAGTCAATCCAGGCATGGTGGAAGATGCGAGGAAATTTGGCGACGAGATACTTAAAAACCCGCCCAAAGGTGTCAAGTTCCTGCAAGTGTATCATACGCTGGGCAGGTATGATGCGATATGGATTTATGAGGCGGAAGACCCAAAGTTAATAATAGATTTCCTACACCAGAGTAGAGATGTCTCAACAACGGAAACCTGGGTTGCCTTTGAGCGGTAGAAAAATAGAATATAGGATGAGATAGGATGAGGGGGAAGTCCGCTCTCCTTTCCCTTTTTATTTTATTTTCGGCTTTAAATTTACCTAATATGACATTGTCAAAGTAAAATTGCCGATATACCGTATATAAGCCAGAGAATCGCATCAGGCGCGTATGATGCGGGTGCGGATGCCGTGATATTACATGGTTTTATGGGTTCTGAC
>JAGGRS010000027.1 GCA_021159475.1 Candidatus Methanophagales archaeon | reverse complement strand
AAAATAAAAGAGGTTGGTTGGTACGCTGCCCGTACCCGTAGCCTGTACCTCTTACATCGTATCTCTTACACCCCTTTCATATTCGCCCCTTTATCGGATGCGGGGGTAGCACAGCAAGCAGCACCTGGTATTCTCCCATATACGCGCCCTTATACATACTCAATGTGCCCTCGCCTATCCTCGTGCCCTCATACTGCATAACTGTGATATTGATATGCCCCGCCCTCTCCCGTGTCAACCCTGAGACGTTCATGAGGTCTGCACTGACAGTCATATCCCCGGTTGTGATATTATCAAGTCTGTAAAGCTCATCACCAACACGTAAACGACCGCGATATCGGGTTCTTTCTTTCGCTATCGCCGCCTTCAGCTCCTTTAGGCTCATATTCGCGCCTATATATCCCATAATTTCTCTCGGCTTTGGCTCTCTCACTTTGATCACCTGTATCCTGAGCACATGGAATTCATCACCGTTCAGAGCAAACCCGTGCCCCGAATAAACGACCGCCACCGGTACCCTGGGCATCGCTGTAACAGATACCGTTATTATTCCACTGACGATACTCAGAATTACCACTGCCGCGACGGACATCCCCACCAACTTTTTTATGTATCCCATTTCTTTTTACTTCACCTCCGGTTCTATCTCCTTTTGAACGATATAAAAAGCCATAGCAGTACCAATAGTTCAAATAACAGTTCAAAACGTTCATTTCTTGCCCTTACCCCCTAAAAACCACTCTGATAGTTCTATTACGTTCGTCCTGCCCCATTCTTTCTTGTTTATTATGTTCCTTCTCTCAAGGTTACGGAGGATACCCGTCAGTGAGGATTTTGGTATCCCGGTCTCGTATCTCAGGTCCGCCTGGGTCATCTCCCCGTTATGCTTCAATAACGCATTCACTATCCCTCGCTCCCTCTCTGTCAGTGTCTCCATTACTCGCATCATATCGCTGCTAATCTCGATTCCTGCCCCTTTCCTGCCCGCCTTATCCTCTTCCGCACCCCCTCTCGCACTTCGCTTCTTCACGGCGTAGAAGTATAGCACCAATAACGCAGTTAGAACAGCGATAGGCACGATGATAAGCAGTGGTTGCATAACGGTAATGTTAGTGTTAATGTTAGTATCACCCCTACCGGGCTGCCCGGGCTGCTCAAGCTGTTCCTGATATTCTATCTCAGTCATCGGGCGTTCAACATCGTAACCCTGGACATCAATAACAAAAGAGCCATTTGATACTGTTACGAAGTACTGCATTGTAGGCGAGCAATTTATCCTGCCCAATCGTATGACATCGGGCAAATAGAAGACCGTGTGATAATCAGTATAATAGGCAGAGGAGGA
>JAGGRS010000123.1 GCA_021159475.1 Candidatus Methanophagales archaeon | reverse complement strand
TCCTGAACTCCCTCCTCCTTCTCCTCTTCCATTGTTATTACTCCTCGTGGACACTCGTGTGCACAGATTCCACAGCCCTTGCAATAGTACAAATCCGCCTCAAAGAACCCGTCTTCCGTCTCCTTAACGCAGCCCTCAGGACAATAGATGTAGCATATACCGCACTTTATACATCTCTCATTCGCGCGAACTGGTCTCTCAGACCGCCAATCGCCGGTCTCATACGAGGATGCACTCCCCGGCTCGGTGACCACAAACCCGGGTTTCAGGTCTTTCCAGCCTATCCCCATCATATCTTTATCTTCGTTGCCCATCTCAGCCACTCACCACCGTCTCGTTATACGCTTCTAACATCGCTTCCTGGTTCTTCATTGCGAGTTTGCCAAATCGGTGTTCCATTACCTGCTTCAATGATTCTAACTTCACTATGCCCGTTGCCTTCACAAGCGCCCCGAGCATTGCGGTATTGACGATGGGTAACCCCAGAACCCGCATGGCGATACCTTTAGCATCCACAGTTGCCAGTCTGCTCAATTTCAGTTCCGATTTCAATGCTTCGTGCGACTTCTTCGTGCTCACCACTGCTATGCCCCCTTCTTTGAGCTGTGAGAGGACTGTGCCAATGTGCAATAGACCGGGGTCAAGCACGATGAGCACATCCGGTTCGGTTATCTCAGTTCTTACTTTTATTCGCTCACGCTCGTTCACACGCAAGAAAGCGAGAACAGGAGCACCCCGGCGTTCTGGACCAAAAGAAGGCATTGATTGGGCATGTTTACCCTCCGCAATAGCGGCATGGGCAACCAGCTCAGCCAGTGTCACTCCCCCTTGACCTCCCCTGCCATATACACATATCTCAATCATGTCATGCACCATACATACTTATCTATCCTATTATTTTATGAAGGGCATTTAAAAAATAACCTCTGGGTTCATGTTTCACAGTGCGAATGAAAGGAAAGAAAGAGGGGGCATGAGCATCGAGATAAACTTTCCGGAAAAGATTCTGAGAAGAATTAATCTCAGTGAGAAATATTTTAGCAAAGCGAAGGAGCTTTTAAAAGAAGGGGATTACGTTCAGGCGTCAGAGAAATTATGGGGAGCGGCGTCACAAATGGTTAAGGCGGTTGCAGCGAAGAGAAATTTGGAGCTCAGGAGTCATAGCGATTTGAACAGGTTCGTAGCCGAGCTCAGAAGGGAGGCGAACGAGCCCGAGATACGAAGACTATGGCAAATAGCCACTTCCTTGCATCAGAACTTTTATGAGGCTTGGCTACCAGGAGAAACGGTTAAAGAGTCGGTAGAGGACATAAAGAGGTTCAGAGAGATGCTTGAGCGAATGCTTCA
>JAGGRS010000249.1 GCA_021159475.1 Candidatus Methanophagales archaeon | reverse complement strand
ATGACCACGCCGGCAATCACTATCGTGGCTGCGACCATGAGAATGACACCGATAACCGGCGATACACCGCGCTTACCCCTGCTATTGCTTTTGCTTCTGCTACTGCGGATTTGCATAAAACTTCGGGCTCTGTTATTGTTCATTTCTTTTCCATATCACCTCCTAATTTTTTTTATCTTTTCCTTCGCTTTACATTACATTTAAACATAAATCGAACAACCTTTAAAAGGGTTTCGGATACTGTCAAAAAAATTTCAATTGTTTGATATGATATTTCAACTATTGTTAAATAATTTTCTGGATTATACCTCAATAATGATATGCTATTATCCCGATTTCGTTACATCCGTGCTCTAAAGAACGTTTGTTATTGCGATAGACTCTCCACACTCCGGGCATTTATTATCCGCCGTTATGCGATAACTCACCACGTCAAACCCGTAGCGCTTGATTAACAGCGCATTGCAACGCGGGCAATAAGTATTCTCATACGGATGCCCTGGAACATTACCGATATAAACATAATTCAAACCCTCTTGCTTCCCTATCTCCCTCGCTCGCTCCAGTATCTCAACAGGTGTTCTGCCTTTATAAAGCCCGAAATCGAGCGCCCTATACGCTGGATAATACTGCGTTACATGCCATGGTGTGTTTGCCCCGATGTCTCTCCTGATTCGTGAAGCTATGCTCCTCAAACATTCCTCATCGTCGTTCACACACGGTATAATGAGCGTTGTAATCTCAATATGAACACCCTTCTCCTTCGCTTCCTTTATATTCCGCCATACGAGCTCCACATCGGCGCCACAATATCGCTTCACCGCTTCCTCACAGCCCTTTACATCCACATTCATCGCATCTAAGCCGTGCTCTACCAGCACTCTTAGCGCTTCTGCGCTCATGTAGCCGTTCGTCACGTATGTATTGTAATAGCCCTCCCTCTTCGCGAGTTCAAAGACGTCAAGTGAGTATTCAAGGAGCAAAGTAGGTTCGTTGAACGATATAGAAGTCCCCTGGCAACCCTCTTCCTTCACCATTCGCACAAATCGCTCTGGCGAGAGATAATTGCATCGTGCGGGATTCGGGACGGACCTGCTAATGTCCCAGTTCTGGCACCAGGGGCAGGAGAAATTGCATGAGTAACTCCCTGCTGTTAATGCCCGGCTGCCCGGAAAGAAATGAAAAAAGGGCTTCTTCTCTATCGGGTTCGCACTTATAGAGGAGATATCGCCATATTCCAAGGTGTAGAGTTTCCCGTCAATATTCATCCGCGTTTTACAGAACCCCAACTCGCCCGCGCCAATTCTACAGAACCTTTCGCAGGTCCTACATCTCACTCCCTTATCCT
>JAGGRS010000058.1 GCA_021159475.1 Candidatus Methanophagales archaeon | reverse complement strand
ATCACGCGAGTGATGACCATGATGCTCACAGATGATACCAAAAACAGGGCTATTGGTTGAGTCTCTAAGCCAGCCATATCCCACACCAGCACCAATGAGCTCGCCTGATTTGCCAGCCATGCGGGATAGCACACAGAAAGTTATCTCACCGGGTGTGCACGACATCTTATCTATCTCTTCAGCTTTCGCGGGCAGTATGGAGGAGACCTCAACCAGATTGCATTCGCCTATACCCGCATCCTGTAATGCGATATCGAATGCGGCATCCTGGTCATGAGCCATACCAACGCCCGAGGTGATAAAAAACGCTTTCGGTATCATCTTGTTCCTGATGGTTTAGGGTGATGTGCGTTCACAGTTTCAATAGCGAACTTACGAGCATGCTGTAAATAGCCCTCAGTGGTAAGAACGGTCTTATTTAAGGTGTATCTCTTACCAGAGTAGCCTATGTATATGGATAATCCAATATCGCTATTACCATTGACACAGTGAGCATGCACACCCACAGGAACCGCACAGCCACCGCCAATCACTTTTAATACTTCATTCTCCACATCAGCCTCAATTCGCGTGCTGACATCCTCAATGTGGTGCAGTAGCTCACTCTCCTCGCTATCTTTCCGCGCTACGACAGCGATTATGCCCTGATTGGGTGCGGGTACAAATGGGTCACAGTCCAATCGCTCGTAGTTCACCTCGGACTGCAACTGCAGCCGTTCAAGTCCCGCTTCCGCAAGTAGCACACCGGTGTAGTCACCACGCTTGAGCTTCCTGAGCCGCGTATCAACATTCCCCCTTATATCCTTTATCCTTATCTTTATACCCCGCTCTTCCATGTAGTTCAGCATCTGGTATCGCCTCCTCACGCTCGATGTCCCTATTACCGCACCATCCGGCATGTCATTAATATTATAATCAGATACGAGGACATCAAACGGTGAATCACGAGGTAATACCGCGGCAGTCTCCAATCTCTCATCCCTCTCAAGTGGTATATCCTTCATGGAATGAACAGCAATGTCTATTTTACCCTCTAACAGCATCACATCGAGTTCCTTTACAAATACGCCCTTGTCCGGCATCTCGTATAATGACCTGTTCAGCATAACATCGCCTGAGCTCCGCACTATCTTTATCTTATACTCAATGCCCAGCTCCCTCAATCGTTCACAGACCTTCTCAGTCTGTAATAGCGCTAACCTACTGCCACGAGTACCTATTATCATCATGATAATCAATTAAATGCATTCCAATTTTAAACCTGCATCAAACCTGCATATCTCAACCGGGTGCAAAAACAGCAACTTTTATATAGAATGAGGATAGAAAGGAGATAAAGGAGCGTGATATGAGAAATGCCAGC
>JAGGRS010000022.1 GCA_021159475.1 Candidatus Methanophagales archaeon | reverse complement strand
TCATTCAATGCAACGCCAATCCCCGCATCTACTCTGCCAAGCTCACCATTCAGGTCTATAAGAGTGAAGTGGAGCCTGCTGGGTGAGGTCACTGTTACACTTACATCTACATCCGCACTCATTCCCCTAATCTTTAATAGCAGGTTACTTATAATTATATTCACAGCACTATCTCCTTCTCTTTCTGACGTAAACAGATACAGCCACTGCCAATACTAACGCTGTTATCACAAATACAGCTTCGAACCCGGGCACTGTGAGCTTTGATGAAAGAGATGCTGATGTTGATGAGTTCTCGGGTTGCGTTGTCGGTGTTGATGCAGGTGCTGGCATCTCTTGAGACGCTGTTGGTGTTAGCGTTGCAGTTGGTGTTGAAACAGGAGTTGGTGATGCCAGTGTTCGAACCGGCGTGACGATGTTTACCGTTGTTGTGTCCACGTGCGATTCACCGTCATCTGCTTCTACGGTGTATTCACCGGTTAAAGCCTCGGAAGTGCTGAAATTGACTTTGAATTTACCATTTTCAACGGTTGCGAACTTCGTTCCAAGGTTTATCGGTCCCGTCACCCTGATAATGATGGTGTGCCCTTCTCTATTTGACGTCCCTGCAACTACCAGGTCACTGCCAAGTTCTACATCCGCAATAGGATATAGCGTTACTTCCGGGGTTCCAACTTTTATGGTCAGCTTTTTAAGGAAGTCGTCGCTGCCTGCCGTTCCGACGGTAGCATCCCAGATTGTTGCATTTATCTGCTCCTGTGTCTTTCCCGCAAGTCTGGAGAGCCCGCCACCGAGATATTTCGTTTTTATGCCGTTTAGCAAATCTCCATCGTTTATACCATCATATATCTTGTTCTTCCCCGGACTAAGCACGAACACGAGGTATGTTCCGGAGTCAGCATCTTCATCAACGTCAATCTCAATAGACCACGTATTCGTTTTAGTGCTCACGGATGCGGTTTCATAAACAATTCCACTGGGTAGTCCGTTAGCTTCGGAATTTGACGGGTTCATTCCTCTTCCACTGCCACCTTTCGGTCCAACAATAAGGATGTCCACCACTTTTGAACCCGGTGCGGTGCCACTGAGCGTAAAAGAATCGCCAGGCGGGACTGATGTAGCTGATGATTCCGCAGTCAAATCGCCTCTTACCATCAATACCATGATTGAGCCGTCATCATCTTCCCCTGAAACATCTTGCTCCAAGGAAAAGTTGCCATCTATAAATGCCTTTATCTTTATGGCACCTTCGGTACCAGTCCCATACGTGTCAGGAGTTGGCAGTTTCACCTCAAACTTACCTTTCGTGTCAATCGGTATGTCAACTTTCACAATATGGTCTTCGATAGCAAGGTCTATTGTTCCCCCGGTGTTTGCC
>JAGGRS010000010.1 GCA_021159475.1 Candidatus Methanophagales archaeon | reverse complement strand
TTATGAACGCCAAAGGCAGCCGAAGCAGCAGCCTGAACCTCCTTCACCCACTCCGCGTCTGGACTGGTATACATGGGTGGGAATCCAGGATGGCATTGGAGTTCAAAATCGAGTTCATGCCCGTGCTCCAATTTCAGTCGCTGCAGAGCCTCTTCAAGCTCTTTCACCACCTCCTTCTCATTCTCCTCCGGTATATACCGCCGGTCGCCCCGCAATGTGCAACTCGGGGGTATAATATTCTCCTTTACACCACCGTTAATCATCGTGAGGTTAAAGACCGGTTTTATGTGCCTCTGTCCCGTTACCCGGGTCATAAAAGGGCTACAGGGGACTTCCGATTCGCGGCTCTCCACTCGCTCTTTCAACCGCTCTAACTCATCAATCACCAGTTTCGCCCTTTCTATCGCATTCACACCCAAAAAGGGTGTGGAGCTATGGCACGATTTCCCATTCACTCTTATCTCCCAGTTCATCACTCCGTTCGTCGCTATACAGATACCTTCGTTATCGCCATCCATACAGAGCAGATAATCGCCTCTCAGTAGCCCTTCATCTGCGAGATAGCATAAACCGGAGTATAAACCTATCTCCTCATCTGTGGTCAATGCCACGCGTATATTATACCTGCTGTGGAGGTTAAACTCTTCCATCAAGCTCAAAGCCATTAAAAGAGCGGCGACACTGCCCTTTGAGTCCGCAACACCGCGTCCATATATCCTGTTGCCTTTGCGCACCGTGCGGAACGGTGGTGTGCTCCATCCCTCGCCCGCTGGCACGACATCAAGATGCGTGTATATATCGAGGCTCTCCTTCGCTCCCGAACTCGAACCCGAATCCTTGACTGCAAGAAGATTCACTCGCTCGCCGCTCAGACCCTCTGTCTCATCCTGTATCCTATGCAGAACATCCCGTGGCAGCTCTATCCGCTCACATCGGAACCCCAAATCATTGAATTTCGGTATGAGCCGGTCTACAATTTCGCCGTAATTCTCACCCGGAGGTACGAATGTGGGGATGCTCACCAGCTCACTGAGATACTCCATCAGTTCATTCTCCCGCTCCTCTACCAGTTTATCCAGTTCCCGCTCTTCTCTATCTCTCATACTCAACTCATACCGTAAATGTTTTATTAGTTTAAGAAGTATGGGTAAGAGAGATGAAGGATAAGTTCACATGCCTGGTTGTTGACTGGGATTATGCATATAATCTTTGCAGGGATGTAAGCGAGCGAATAAAGGCGGCGGGTTTCATGCCGGAAGTGATTATAGGGGTAGCGCGGGGTGGCTGGTATTTAGCACGGGTGCTGTGCGACTTCTTCATGGTCAAGGACCTGTTCAGCTTGAAGATGGAACACTGGGGTGTTACAGCCACTGTTACGGG
>JAGGRS010000009.1 GCA_021159475.1 Candidatus Methanophagales archaeon | reverse complement strand
ATTTGACCCGGAGGAGAAATACGGTAAAGAGAAATAGATTCGGCTCGACGATGTGTGGTGTATAGTTTAAGAGGTTCGGGTTTAACTATTTAAAGACGCTTCTTGCCAATCAAGGCTGTGAAATAGAGGTTGTTAATGAATCAAAGGAGGATAAAAAAGAACTTATGGACGACCCGATAGCGATTATAACATCATTTTGTGCACGTTATTATGGATTAAGGAGGAGCAAGAGGAAGATTGAAAAGATAATAGAGGAGCTGAAACGAGATGATTAGGCGAGTAACCCTATCACTGAATGAAGCGACGGACGATAAGAAGAACAAAATCATCACCCTTATCACGGAATATCTCATCTTCATGCAGAAAGTCATCAACACGCTATGGAACCATAAATCTTCACCGGGCGATTCGTGCCCAGAAAATTATACGAAGCGATAAAGAGTTCACTGGGGGAGCGCTACAAGCAGTGTGCGGCAAAGCAGGCTTTAGCTATCGTGAAATCGCAGCGGAAACGTGCTAAAAAGAAGAAGCCCGTTGTCCATAACGCTTCTCTGGAACTGGATGAGCGGTTCATTAAGATAGAGCACGGGCACAATAGCTTCGACCTCTGGATTAAACTCTCTATCCTGAATGGAAGACCGATATATATCCCCACGAGGAAGCATCGCATGTTCAATAAATATGTGAATGAGGGCTGGGAACTGTCCAGGTCGTGCAGGTTGCGAAAGACCGACAAAGGGCTGTTTCTGGATGTCTTCTTCGAGAAGGATGCGGAACCGGTGAAGGAAGAGGGGGATATCGTAGGATTGGATTTGGGCTTTCGTAAGTTAGCCGCTCTTTCCGACGGTCAAATAGTTGGTAAAGAGTTGAAGAGCGAGATAATGAAGTTTTATAAGCGTAAGCACAGCCATCTGATTATTAAGGAGTTAATAAATCGTGAATTGAAGAAGATAGACTTCTCTAAGATGAGAATACTCGTGGTTGAGCGTTTGAGGAATGTGAAGAAGAATAAGAGAGGAGTACTCACACATCATGCTAACCGGCTGCTCTCACACTGGGCTTACCGTCATGCCCTGTCCCGATTGGCGATGCTCTGTGAGGAGAACCGTGTTCAAATCGCGGAGGTGGAGCCGAGAGGGACGAGCAAAGCCTGTGCGAGGTGCGGGAGCAGGGGGATAAGGCGGAATGAAAGATTCGTATGTAAGAGGTGCGGCTGGAAGGTTGACGCCGATTATAACGCCGCACTGAACATACGAGACCGCTTTATCTCCCAGGGAGGATATGGTCCCCTGCCCGAAAGCCACTTGAATATCTCATTTGGTTAGGATGAGATATTTGTCCATACAAGTGGCAACTATATGATTTATATATATCCTTGAGTAATGTATAACACAGGTGATGCAACAAAAA
>JAGGRS010000133.1 GCA_021159475.1 Candidatus Methanophagales archaeon | reverse complement strand
AAGAAATACGCACGGCTCGCAGGTGTAGATAAGAATGTATCCTGCCATTCTTTCCGCCATTTCTTCATCACTAATTCCTGGCGTAAGGGTATTGATATTGCGAGGTTGCAGTATTTAGCCGGGCATGTGGACCTGAAGACCACGATGATATACACGCATGTGACGACCGAGGATGTGGAGAGGAAGTATCGTGAGATATACGATGAGAAGTAGTGCGAGAGACGCCCGGTCGTGTTTTGCTGCCAGAATCTCCTTACATGTCATCCATTCGCTACTACCTCTACCATATCCTGTGCTATCTTTAAGAGCCGGAGCCATGTATTCACCACCGCTCTCAATCTCGCAATTTCATTGCTACTGCTGCCGCTTATACTCACATATAATGACAACAATCCACCTTTAAATACTGTATTCACCCCTTCCTCCCGCTCCTCCTTTATGGACTCATAAACCGTCTTCAGGACAGATTCTGCGCCTTCTACATCCACCTCTAACTCTATCGCCATTCCATCCCCGTCAGACAGCTTTTACCTTCTTCACCAGCACTGCCGGTCTCTCCTTCTTCAGTGCTCGATAGCCGCAGTAAGGGCAGCGCACTCCCTGAGAGTCTGCTTTTAGTTCCACAACCCTCTTGCATCTCAGGCAGTAATACGCCATTGATTCACTATTCACCTCCTATCATCCCTGTCCCTGCGCCACCCTCCGCTTCCCTCCTTATCGCCCTCTGTACCGCTATACCCGTCGGCGTTTGCGGTATATATGTCCCACCTGCGAATGTATAGCCACACCTGGAACAGCGCCAGATACCGGTGCCAACTCTCTTCACCGATTTCTTTCCACACCGCGGGCATTTATGTGCCGCCCTGGTCTGCTCTTCGATACTCGCCACCATCTTCCTTATCTTCCTGCCGTATCGCACGCCGAACCTGCCCGCAGTTCTTACTTTCGCTTTCTTCCGCCTCTTCTGCTTCCTTACCATCTGCCCTCACTCCCTCACTCTGCTAAATATAATCTCTCCTTAATAGCCTTAATAGGTAACATAAATAATAGGATAATGAAGATATCAGACCTGGATATCTGTAAAGATAAAGAGCTAATATCGTTCATTGGTGATATTGAGCTATACCCGCCGCAGGAGGATGCGATAAATGCGGGTCTACTCGAAACAGAACGAAACTTCGTCATTGCCACGC
Organism: Candidatus Methanophagales archaeon; assembly: GCA_021159475.1. GTDB lineage: Archaea > Halobacteriota > Syntropharchaeia > Alkanophagales > Methanospirareceae > G60ANME1. The sequence goes on along the minus strand of JAGGRS010000133.1, from coordinate 238 downwards.
CCACAGCCAGTGGTAAAACGCTGCTGGCGGAACTGGTGATGCTGAAATCCATACTAACAGCATCGGGGAAGTGTCTTTATGTTGTTCCCCTGAATGCACTGGCATACGAGAAATACAGGAGTTTTAAGGATAAATACTCCTCCACCGTCAGGATTGGTATATCAACGGGCGATTACGAAAGTTCCTCAAGCCACCTCGCAGGGAATGACATCATAATACTCACATTGGAGAAGTTCGA
>JAGGRS010000071.1 GCA_021159475.1 Candidatus Methanophagales archaeon | reverse complement strand
GCGCACGAGGCTAAAACTACCGGCAGACCTGTGGATGCGTGAATGGGGCTTCATATTCTTCGACCGGTATTACAGCTCAAAGACGGTGATGCGAAGGCATAAAGCCTTCAACTCCGGTATAGAGCTCCAGAATTATATACGGGATAATGCACCCGCACATGCTTTCCATTCCGCAGCCATCTATAAATATCCAGCCGCACCCATGGGCAAGAAGGAGTGGCTCGGCGCTGACCTCATCTTTGACCTCGATGCTGACCATGTGGTGACCGAGGCGGAACTGGCGAGGTGTTCCTATGAAGACCTGCTGGCACTGGTGAAACGTGAGACATTGAAGCTGATTGACTTCCTGCTCAACGATTTCGGATTCCAGGAAGAGGATCTGGAGGTGGCATTCTCGGGGTCAAGAGGCTATCACATCCATATAACCAAGGATGCTGTGCGCGGGCTTGGCAGCCGGGAGCGAAGGGAGATCATAGATTACATCACCGCAACCGGGCTCGAGATGGATACCTTCCTGAGAGCAACCGGAGAAGGAGACCTCAGGCTGATAGCGGAAGGTTGGGGTAAACGGCTACTCGATGGCATGGTTGATTTCATGCACGAGCTTGCGGAGTTAGAGGAAGAGGAAGCCATTAGAAAGATAAGAGATAGCACTGGCAGTAGCATGGACAGGAGACAGGTAAGAGAAGTTATCAGGATAGCAAAGGATCCAACAGTGATGGAGCGAATAGAAAGCGGGCAGATACCACGATTCTCCAGGCTCCCTGCCGTATGGAAAGGTATTGCGAGATTGGTGACCGAAACAGTTCGTGTGGAGTCCGCAGACAGACCTGATGAACCCGTCACCTCGGATATAAAACGGCTTATTCGATTGCCCACTTCGCTACACGGCAAGTCGAGTCTGGAAGTGAAACCACTGCGAGTAGATGCAATCCCGGACTTTGAACCGCTTGAGGACGCAGTAGTCTTCGGTGATGCGGATGTTAAAGTCAGAGCTATGCGGAACTCAAGTGTCAAATTGAAAGGCGAGCGATACGAGCTGAAGGAAGGAGAAATCGCCACATTACCCGAATATGCTGCACTCTATTTCTTATGTCGTGGCGCTGCCGAGATAGAGCTGAAGACCTGATGTTATGAGCGAGAAGCGAGAGTGAGCTGAGTCACCACATCTGGCGGTGTAAAATACGAACATTCAAGAAGACTTGATTATGTCCCCAATTATACATTTACATTTGGAATTTATTTTTCAGGATTTGTCATTTGTCAACTCCCAAAATCAAGGGCACTATGCACTTACTTTACGCTCGAGTTCCGCAAGCCTTGCTTCAAGTTCAGCCACCTTCTCCATCACCGGTAGTCTCGCTTCGAGCGAATCGAGCCTGGAATCCACAGCATCAAACCTCCTATCCACAGCCTCGAACCGTGAAATCATCTCGTTTCTCAAACTATCGAACT
>JAGGRS010000112.1 GCA_021159475.1 Candidatus Methanophagales archaeon | reverse complement strand
ACCAATTCCCCATCCTCTTTCAAAAATACATTGGTTATATCAGTTAAGCTGTAGGGAACACCGGCAGCAGCGGCACCAAAAGCGGCACTCGCCTTAATAAATTCGCGCCTGGTCATCTTGATATCGCTATTTAGTTTTTCCAGAGTTGCTTTTACGTGCTCCTCCGCTTTCCCCCTCGCCATCGCTTTTCATCCATAAAATCAAGGAATTTTATGATAATCGGCATAGACATAGGAGGAGCGAATACGAAAGTAGCAACTTCTGATGGCTCTTTCTCGAGGTATATCTATGCACCTCTATGGAGAAACAGGGCAATTATATACGACGCGCTGGCGGATGTGAAAAGGGAGCTGGAAAGGGGTGGGATAAGAGGGACGGGGGCGGTGATGACGGGTGAGTTATGCGGCTGCTTTAATACGAAAAGGGAAGGGGTTTTATACATAAAAAATGCGGTCACCGATATGTTTGGGGGCGCAAAATTTTTCGACAGCTGTTGCACTTTTAAAGACAATTCCTATGTAGATAAAAACCCTCTTTCATTCGCAGCCACAAACTGGCTCGCTTCCGCAAAGTTTCTCTCCGAGGAATACAATCGGCAGCACCACAACAGACGTGATTCCAATCGTGGCAGGTAAAGTGAAGGCAAAAAGAACCGATTTGGAAAGATTGAAATATGGAGAGTTGATCTACTCGGGCGTATTAAGAACTGGTGTCGCCCATTTGCTTAAAAGAGTTAAGATAAGAGGAGAAGAGTACAGAATTTCATCCGAATATTTCGCTACAACCGCTGATGCTTATCTCGTGCTTGGCTATGCAAATGAGATTTATAAGCCCGCATTCTGGTGTGACGGGGGTGTGGAGAGAGCAATGCAAAGGCTTGCGAGGGTGGTATGCAGTGACCTCGAGGAGATAGGTGAGGAAGGCGCAGTTAGTATTGCAGAGCAGGTGAAGGAAGCACAAGTAGGGGAGTTGATTGATTCGATGAAGCGAATAAAAGCGAAATACGGGCTGAGAAAGGTGATATCTCGTATAATAGCAGTGGTATCGTAATAGAAAGAGCGCACAAAAAACAGAATGTAAGCCTCACACTTATCCATTCCATCGGGCTGTAAACAAATATAGGCATATCTCCATGGAATAGATTGCTTAATAAGAAGTGAAGGGAGTCGTTTGAAAAAGGGAATATGAGTAGAGTAACCGCTGCGAACGGGATTAAAACAACTACAAGTCTTCTTCGTAGCTCAGAGAGGTGCTCCACCAGTGGAATCTCCTCATCTCCCAACGATTCACTTATTGTATCATCTCCGATTCTTTCCATTTTTATATCCCCTACCCTTTTAGGAGCGATTGAGGATTAGAATGGCGAGCATTAGTGAGGAGTTTGGGTATATAATTGGAGCGTTAAAGAAAAAAATCATGCTCATTTCTGGCATTGTCATTGCTGGTATGCTCCTGTCTTTTTC
>JAGGRS010000202.1 GCA_021159475.1 Candidatus Methanophagales archaeon | reverse complement strand
GAGGAATACAGTGGCGGAGAGCCCCTGAGTGCCGAGCTTATCACGGCGATAGCGAGAGTGGCATCTCGCTATTATAACATCAGGCGAGTGAAATTCTCAGGTGGGGAGCCCCTTATGCGAGACGACCTCCCTGCGATTATACAGGCTATAAGGGCTTTTATGGATGACATCTCGCTGACCACCAACGGTACTTTATTGACCAGTAAAGCGGGTGAACTTGCCGATTCCGGTCTCGACCGCGTGAATATCAGTCTTGACTCGCTCAGAGAGGACAGGTATGATGCCATCACACGCACGAGAAACAATCTCAGCAGGGTGATAGATGGCATTTACAGTGCTATTGATGCGGGTCTCACACCCATCAAGTTGAATATGGTGGTGTTAAAGGGCATGAATGACGATGAGATAGGGGATATGATAGAGTTTGTGCGGAACTGCAATGACAGAGCTGGAGGTAGAGGTAGAGAAGTGGTAATCCTGCAATTGATAGAGTTGATGCCCTTCTTCAATCCCGGCATGGATATTTACAGACCCGACTTTGATAAACTCGAGGCAGAACTGAGGGCGAAGGCATCGGCGGTGAAGACAAGGCGGCTGCAGCGCAGGCGGAAATATATCGTGGATGGTGTGGAGGTCGAGGTCGTGCATCCAATGGACAATACGGAGTTCTGTGCGAATTGCACACGGCTGAGAATAACTTCAGAGGGGAAGATAAAGCCCTGTCTGCTTAGAAATGACAATCTCGTGCCCATTGAGCGAGTGGATGACGAGCATATAATAAGCAGATTGAAGATGGCGATGAGATACCGTGAACCATTCTTCGGGAGAAAGAAAAATATATAAAAGTAAAGAAGAGAATAAGTAGAAGAGCAATGGGTGCAGATACACCAACGACTGCGGCACTGATAAAGGAGGCATTGGGGATAGAGAAGGCGAAGACGGACTCAACAACCGATTACATAGGTGATATATCCATCGAGCGAATAAAAGAGATAGCGAATAAGAAGCGTGGTGAGATGTTAGCGAAGACATTGAAGGGCGCTGTCAAGGAGGTGATAGGCACCTGCGTCTCAATGCGAGTGAAGGTGGAGGGAAAGGATGCGAAGGAGATAATGAGGGATATAGAAGCGGGCAAATATGATGGGGTGATAGAAAAGTAAGATGGAAGCAGAAGAGATAATGGGAGCGGTGGAACAGGCACTTAGCTCGAAGGAGCGCGGGTTCGTAGAGAGTGTAGACCTGTGCATAAATCTAAAGAATGTGGACTTGAATCAGCCGAAGAACAGGTTAAACCTCGATGTTACCCTGCCGAATAGTTTCCGTGAGCCGAAGATAGGTGTATTTGCATCGGGTGAGATAGCATTAAAGGCGAGAGAAGCAGGTGCGGAGGTGATAGACCCCGCGGAACTGAAGCGAATGGACAAGAAGAGAGCGAGGATGCTGGTGAAGAAGTATGATGTCTTTGCCGC
>JAGGRS010000005.1 GCA_021159475.1 Candidatus Methanophagales archaeon | reverse complement strand
CGTTTTAAAGTCACATCCAGCAGTTGCGAATATCTATGTCGCTTCGGCGAACCCTTTAGAGGTGATAGTAGCCGAGACAGAGCTGGGTCGCGCAGTGCTGGGAGTGGTTGATGGCACTGCGGTGAACAGGATAGAGAGTGAAGCGGAGAGGGAGGAGCGGAGAAAACTCTGTATTGAACTTGGTTACTCGGTCGAATGAAGATGTAGCTCGCCATTCACCATATTCGTGCTGCAGTTCGTGCCAGCGCGTTTGCATCCATCGGCTCGCATTCCTCTGTCACATCAATGCACAGATATGCAGCACGTGTATTGAAGTAAGGGGGACCTTTTCTCGAGAATATGGTCAGGACTTTACCGTTCTGGCGTATCTGGACGCCTTCGCATGGCTCGTGGCTTCTTATCAGTGTCTTCACACCCATTATTCGTAGCCCATGCGCCGTAATATCCTCGCCAAACATCATGCCCACACCGCGCATGGAATCGAAGTAGCCGTTACCCTCTGTCGGGTCGTTCCAGAGTATCTCAGCGAAGATAGGCGATGTGGGGGTGGCATATTCGATATCACGGATAGAGGTTATATTTACCGGCATTCCACCATGCAACATCAGGTATTTACCTTCTACGAGTGCGCAATGTGGCAACCACTCCCAGAGCTCCCTTATCCCGGTGTATACTTCAGCACCCCCGGCACCGAATCGGCGATTGAATAGGAGAGGCAGGTCGTGCGGCATGACCGGCAGGTTCGGGGGTCCCTCGTGATTGCCCCGGAGCATTATTACCCTGCTTCCATACTTCACTTTCAGCTTCAGGGTCAGATAATACACTTCTGCACTGTTCGTACCGCGGTCTCCGTAATCACCGAGGAACACGATTCTATCCGCATTCGGCACCTCAGACTCACTTAATATATGTATGAGGCTTTCCACATCACCGTGTAAATCGCCCACAACTATAATGCGGTTCACAGTCTGTGGTGAGATGCGAACCATGCCACTCCCAGCTCTCAATTCCTTCTCACGCTTCAATATCCGCTTTGATGCCTCAATAAGACGCAGGAAATCGCCTGCAGAGGCTTCAAATGCATCCCTCAGCCATCTCTCTTCTATCTTTATCTCCATTATAAAACTATCTTTGCCAGATCAACCAATCGCCTGGGATTGCGCTTTATCAGTTCGAGCACCAGGGCTCTGGTGGATAGTTCCTTCAGATTTACGCCCTCAAGGGAATGGGCGAGTGCATTGAGGTCATCATCAGAAAGCCGGAAGAAGAACTCTTTTGCTTTCAGTGCCGTCTCCAGTCGTTTCCCGAATTCGCTCCTGCATCTGTTATCATATTCCTTGAGTCTATCCTCGGAGGTATCACCCTCATGTATCGCCTTCGCAATCACATCGCCCGCTATCTCCGCTGCCTGCATTGCATACAGGATACCGCCACCTGTGAGGGGGTTAACATGCCTTGCAGCGTCACCGACCAGAACGAGCCCATCTGAGA
>JAGGRS010000241.1 GCA_021159475.1 Candidatus Methanophagales archaeon | reverse complement strand
ATGAACTTCTTTAATTTATAGCCGAAGATTGTGAATACTTTACCATTGGCATATATCACTGCGGTGTTGCCGCCGAGCGATATTATCGCTCTTGGATTCTGTATCGTATTCTTTGGCTTATATCTCTTCAATTTATCTCCTTTTACCGCTCTTATTATATTCACTGCCGCTATTTTGCCTTCTCGCTCCGCCTCTTCTACATTCTGACCTGAACGGATACCATCATACTCAAAGTATGCATTGTCACCAACTGCAAATACATCAGTCATACCATCAACCCTCAAATAGGGGTCTACTCTTATCCAGCCCCTGACCTTCGGCAGCTTGAGCCGTTCCAGAAGCCTGCCAGGTTTTAAACCCGCGGTCCAGATGAGGACATCATACGGCAGTCTGCGCTGCCCGCTCAACACTATCTCGTCATCATTCACCGCCTCAACCGCCAGCCCGGTCAGTATCTCCACACCTCTGTCCATCAATCGCCTGGTTACGAATGATGCGATATCAGGAGCGGGAAAAGCGGGTAATATCCGTGGCATCCTCTCAATAAGGCACACTCGCGCATCGCTCCTGCTCTCCGCAAGTTCACCGGCAACTTCCACACCCGTCAAACCCGCACCTATGACTGCGATGGTCATGGCGCTATTGCCCGACTCGACTTCATCAAGTGCTTGCTTCGTCCTTACCGCACCTTCTAAGGTATTGATACAATGTGAGTGCTCCTCAGCACCGGGAATACCAAAGAAAGCCTGCTCACCACCAGCTGCTATCACGAGATAGTCATAGGGTATAGTGCCAGTGCGGGTCTTCACCTCCTTCTCACTGAAGTTTATATCCACGACTTCGGCATTTATGAACTCTGCGCCCATTCGCCCGGCGAAACTGCACAAATCCGCTGATATATCATCTGGTGTTACCTTACCACTCAATATCTCAGGATTCGCAGCCTGATAGTCAAACCTCGTTCGCCGGTCAATCAGCGTGATGTCAAGCCTCATCCTCTCCCTCTTTTGCCTCTTCCGCAATTCCGTTGCGACTGCCACTCCCCCAAATCCACAGCCCAGCACTACCACGCTGACACTACTATTACCACTCATGATTGCTGCCCGGCTTATCTCTGTGTATGGACCACTTTAATGACATCATTATCCTCCAATTCGTATCTCTCGCCCAGCCTTCGCTTCGTGCGCGCGTCAATGGCGTAAAGAAACCCCTCACCTATGTCTGAATGCACCGCATAAGCCAGGTCTCTCGCAGTGCTACCGCGCTTCATGAGATACGCATCTGGTAGAATCCGACCCGAAGAATCTGTGAACTTATGCTCGTCCTCTACCGGATAGACAACTATGTAGTTTAACAATTGAAATACCACACGATTTATAATCGCCTGGACACCCGTACCGCCGTAATTATTGATTAAGTGCCTTATCTTCTCCAGACCCGCACGCTGCTCAGCAGTAATGGTAGCGGTATGCAGAATCTCAAAATCGGAGTC
>JAGGRS010000235.1 GCA_021159475.1 Candidatus Methanophagales archaeon | reverse complement strand
TATCAGTATCGAGGGCAGAGGTAATAGATGCAGTCATGGCTTACATGAGGGCAACGTATTTAGGCGAAGATGTGGAGCATCCCGGAAAGAGGGAACTCTGTGAACTCGCCTGTATCTATTTTTATCACGGGCGGTATCCAAGGACAATTATGACAGCAACAGGGAAAAATGTCACGATATACAAGCCACTGAGGAGGATAGTCGTGCTGAATACAGATATAGCGGAGGCGATTCGTGTTCTGGGTGCCAGGGACAGAATAGTTGGCATCAGTGATACGATAGCAAAAAGAAGTGATTATTTCCCGGTGATAAGCAAAAAACCGGTAGTCGGCACATGGAAGGAGATTGACCCAGAGGCGGTGCTGCGATTGGAGCCCGATGCTGTATTCGCATACGGGAGATGGCCAGGTCCTGAATATATAGAGGACAAAATCCCCACCATAACGGTCATTCGCCTGGACTTCTTCAAGCCGGAAGAACTCAGGCAGGGCATGGAAACGCTGGGATATCTACTCGAGGAGGAGGCTAATGCCTCTAAGTATCTCAACTGGCATGATGAATATGTCAGTGAGATAGAAACTAAAGTGTCTGCGATTCCAGAATATGAGAAGCCGGTGGTTTTCCTTGATAAGAGCAATGTGGACTCAATAAGTGAACGTAAGACGTATTCAAGGGGGACAGCAATGCATCAGCTCTGTGAACTCGCGGGCGGGAGGAACATGGCTGTAATGGCAGAGCTCGAGGGCTCGTATCCAGCAATAGAAACAGAAAAGATATTGGAGCAAGACCCGGATGTTATCGTTGGACTTTCTCGCAAGGGTGGTTACAGGACCGATGATGAATCAGGGCTGGAAGAGGAGTATAACAGGATAGTAGAATTGCCGGGATTTAATAATATCACAGCAGTAACAGAGGGGCGTGTTTACTTGATGGATGGGAGCATCACCTTCGGCACTGTATATCCCGTTGGTCTCGCATATATGGCGAAGTGGCTGCATCCTGACTTATTCAAGGATTTGGACCCCCAGGCAATCCACCAGGAGTATATTGATAAGTTCTGTGGTATAGACTTTAACGTGCACAAGCATGGTGTATTTGTGTATCCAGAAGCGAGTTGAGATGTAAAAGCGCCTTCATAGGTGTTCGGATTACAGCAATCGCGGGTATGCCTAAGAACTTCACTACCTTCTCTGATATGAAAAAAACAACTCTTTTAGGAACTTGATAGGAAGCATGTTATCTCGGCTTACAATGATGCCCCACATCAAGGATTGGATGGTCTATCTCTAAATGTGTATGAGAGGACACCGATGTGTGTAGCATCTGGTTGAGTATAAGAAGAAGCGGAAAAATCCCGCAGTTTTCTTCTTCGCTAAGGCTAAGCTATTGGCAGAAAGGACGGGTATTCATGCGAAACTATGTAAGTGAGAATTTGGGCGTTAAAACCTGAGAACAAAGGAATTAAAAGGTTATCATCTATCTTATTGACTAC
>JAGGRS010000132.1 GCA_021159475.1 Candidatus Methanophagales archaeon | reverse complement strand
GTAAAATGCTGTGTGACTGCCCTTACCGCGTTTTGGAGCATATTTAAATCCCGCCTTTTTCAATACTCTGATTACATCATCTGAAGAGACCACCGGCAGCTTCTTCATGCGGTTACCTCAAATGTAGAAGTGAATTTCCGTGAGGAGGCGAGAGCAGTTTCCACATCCACAATAAGCCCCAACTCTTTAGCGTTATCGAGATAAAGCTCTACTGCTTCTTTTAAGTTACTAAGTGCTTCTTCTGGCGTATCTCCACAGCTCGCAACACCCAACTCAGGGCATTTCGAAACATATACCCCTTCTTCTTCCCATATTGTAGCCGTTAGGTTAAATTTTTTCATCTCTGGAAAAAACACCCCCACCTTATATCTTACTTTCTTCCTTTATTTATATTTAACCTTATGTATTGACATTCATCTCTTCGTGCCTTCCTCGGCACGTGGTTAAGCCCCTCCAGGGCTTGCGGGGTGGTGGGGTGGAACTCCACATGGGCAGAGCCCCGCAGTCCATATCTCACATGTTCCCCGGACTGTTCTACCTCTGGTGCATACGCAAAGATGCCCGATGTAGAAGCCTATCATCGGATAGTAGCTACTATTTTTATGGACATCCACCTATTATTTACTTACATACTGCACCCCTGCTATTCTCCGATTATATCATAAGGGGGTGCTTTTTCATGTAGTCATTTTTATCTGTCTTAGCACCATAAACGGGCAGGGAGAGCTGAATTGATTCGCTCTCCACCATGTAAAACTACGATAAGAAATCACTGGATTTCGGCATCTCGGGTTTCAGTCCTTTCCTCTTCCTCACTTCCATCACCTTCTCCGCGAAGATTGCCTGCGGTATGGGCTTGAAGCCTGCGAATTCGGTACTCCACAGCGCTCTGCCTTCTGTTGCCGACCTTATATCGCCCGCGAAGCCGAACATCTCCGCGACTGGCGCCTCCGCACGCACCGATACCATCTCACCTTCGGTCTGCATATCCAGTATCTGCCCCCGCCTGCTCTGTAGCTCCCTCGTTACATTGCCAAGCAGATTCTGCGGTATATTTATAAAAACCTCTACCATAGGCTCGAGGAAGGTAGCCTTGCCGATGAGCATAGCTCCGAGCAGAGCATTTCTAACCGCGGGAATCACCTGCGCCGGACCCCTGTGTATCGAATCCTCATGTAGCTTCACATCCACTAACTTCACCTTCACTCCCATGCACTTCTCACGCGCTAAAGGTCCATTATTCATCACATCCCTGAATCCGTCCCGAATCAATTCCATGGTCTCACGCAGATATTGAATCCCCTTGGTCATATCTATTAACAGATTGCCCTCGAAGATCTCAACGACGTTCTTCGCCTCCTCCTTATCCATACCCGCTTCAATCAGCTTATCACGCAGCCATACCCTGTCCTTGCCCACCGTTATACCCTCTGCCTTTATCTTCTCCACCACATCCGCATCCAGCGGCTCTACCTCAAAATAGAACTTGTTATGCCTGTTCGG
>JAGGRS010000083.1 GCA_021159475.1 Candidatus Methanophagales archaeon | reverse complement strand
CCACCATTGCGATTTAACACTGCTTCTTCCTCAAAGCCCGATTAAGCGCGCCATTCAGATTCGCACCACATGAGTGGCATATTTTGCATTCCCGGGCTTTTAACTTCGTTTTCAAGGAGGCAAAGGGGGTGTTGCGAGATGGAGAAAACGAATCGGCTACCACTCCGCCACCATATATTCACCATAATCTATCCAGCCGCGGGTATTACCTTCTCCTACGGAGAGGGTATCATACCCGTTGAAGAATGAGCCGGGGGTTAACGAAGTTGCATTCAACGGAGTATTGTTGAAATAGAGTAAGTAAGCAGCACCCGCGGTCTTATTCCCCTCAGGGTTCTTTCTTAGCACCCCGAAAACCCCCGTAAGGTTTCTTTGGAAAAGAAAGAAAGTGTTTTATATACTCTGAGTCAATATGATTATAGGTGTCAAAAATGGCGGAGTTGGTGATTAAAATACCGGATGAACTGGAGAAGGAAATAGAAAAGATACCAGAGGAGGATTGGTCAGAGGTCGCGCTAAAAGCCATTGAATTAAGGGCATTTGAATTGAAACTTGAGCGGTCACGCAAATTGCGACATGCCCTGTTTAAAGCACTCATCTCGGGAAGCAAGTTAACCGAAGAAGATGCTATGGAGCTTGGCAGGAAAGCAAATGAGGAGATGCTTGTGCAACTCAAAGAAAAAGGACTGGTATGAATGGAATCCATCATAGTTGATGCTAACAAGGTTTTCGCTGCTTTCATCGCCGAAGGCATAGTCCATGAGCTGCTATTTTCCGGCAAATTCAAACCCGTTGGTCCCGAAAAGCTGTTGGAAGAGGTTGAAAAACACAAGGATGAAATTGCAGAGAAGGCGGAAAAGAAGTTAGAAGAGATAGAATTGGCGATAAAACTGCTTGAGCCTGAGTTCAAGATATTTTCTCGCCCGGAATATACTGCCAAACTACCCGAAGGATTAAAACTCGCTCCACACCCTAAAGATGTAGAAAGCATTAAAGCGGCTGTCCCCAGTTTCAAAGCCCTATCCCCCAGTTAAAACTACTATGAGTGTGACCATCCACACTGATAAGAACTTCATAATTAGGGTTGATTTGAAATTGGTATGATTAAACCACGAGATTGCATAAAAAAGGATTATACAAAGTTTGGGGAGCACGAAGAGCGCTGAGATGACAGAGGATACGAGTTGTGAGTTGTTGGGTGTGAACACATTTCTCAAGGAGCGAAGAGGAAGAAGAGGGGCATTTTGATTTTAGTTTTATGCCTTCGAAAGTTTGACCAAACTTGCATCTTTACAACTTGTTTTTGCGAAGCAAAACTGCGTAAGCATTTTTTAGTAAAGTAAGCCCTTTCAGGGCTTGCGGGGACGCGGGCAGAGCCCGCGATTGCGAAGCAAAAAGTTTATTTATATACGCAGGTATTATCATAGGTGATGGAAATGGGACATTCGTGGGTAGAAGTTGAGATATCAGACCTTGAGAGGAAGAAATCCGCAAAGGTAAAAGCACTGGTTGA
>JAGGRS010000191.1 GCA_021159475.1 Candidatus Methanophagales archaeon | reverse complement strand
TGAAAGAATAGAAGCGATGATAAAGGTATGTATACTCCAGATAGAAGGCACGAACTGTGAATTTGAGACCCGTCTCGCTTTCGCTCGGCTCGGCGCTTCGGCTGAGATAGTGCATCTCAACCAGTTGACGGGCGCGGTGCGGGAGCGGTACAGGCGGAATCTCGCCGATTACGACCTGCTGGTGATTCCCGGTGGCTTCTCCGCGGGCGATTATATACGCGCGGGTGCGATATTTGCAGCACGATTGAGAGGCAGTCTGGGCAACGAGATAGAGGAGTTTGTTGATGATGGTAAGCCCGTATTGGGTATATGCAATGGCTTCCAGGTGCTTCTGGAACTCGGACTGCTACCCGGCACCGATGATGATGTGCGAGCGGTATTGACAACGAACAGTTCTGCGCATTTTGAATGCCGTCCCACACTCATAAAGCATGAAAACCGTGGCAGATGCATCTTCACACGCGGTATAGAGCATGGCTCAATACTGAAGATGCCGTGTGCACATGCCGAGGGCAGGTTCTTCATTGCGGATGAGCGATATGTGGAGCGCATGGAGGATAACGACCAGATAGTGTTCCGCTATGTGGACCCTGATGGCAATTATGCACCCTATCCCTGGAACCCCAACGGCTCTATTTACAATATCGCCGCGATATGCAATCCAGAGGGGAACATACTGGGTTTAATGCCACATCCTGAGCGCGCTTTTTATCCCTGGCTGGATACCGAGTGGTGGAGAAGTGCGGGTGCGAGGGGGGTGCGGGGGAGAAGGGGTGAGGGAAAGGGAGAGCCGTCATACGGCGATGGAAAGAGGATATTTGAGTCCATCATGAATCATCTTCAAGCTCATGTTTATATATAATGAATACTTAAGTATTAATCGGAATGCTGTAGTGAAGATAGCAAACCCATATTCCTGAGTCCCGTATGGGACAGGATAAGATAACAGAGAGAAGGGGTGTGAGTGCAACTGGCACACAAGAGACCGCGAGATAAATGGAAAGCGAAGCAATGGTATACAGTTCTGGCACCGAAGATGTTTGGTGAGGTGAAGGCAGGAGAGGCAGTGGCAGATGAGCCTTCAAAGTTGATAGGTAGACGGATTGAGATGACACTTGGCGACCTCACGGGGAATGTGATAAAGAATACAAATCTGAAGTTGCTACTTGAGATTGACGATGTCAACCACACAACGGCTTATACCAGGTTCATAGGGCATAAGATGGATACTGGCTATTTGCGGAGTCTTGCGAGGAAAGGAATCTCCAAGATAGACTCCAATATTGATGTAATAACGAAAGATGGCGAGAAGCTGCGAGTGAAAACTTCTTGCTTCACACTGAAGAAGGCGAGTGAGGCGCAGGTGAAGCAAATAAGGAAGATGATGGAGGAGATAATTATAAATAGAGCAAAAACACTGGAACTGAACAGGTATGTCCAGGAGATAATTCTGGGTAAGTTATCATCTGACATATACAAAGTTGCGAAGAAGATATACCCGCTGAGAAGGGTAGAGATAACGAAGACAGAGCG
>JAGGRS010000086.1 GCA_021159475.1 Candidatus Methanophagales archaeon | reverse complement strand
CCTTCAACCGTTGTGCTTGTTACGCTGGCGGAGGAGAAAAAGGAAATGCTGAGGAGATTAGTTAAAAGAGATGTTCAAGTTGTGGGTAGGGTATTGTAATGCACAGTAGTTACCCATTTGGGTTATAACTGCTATCAAAAATTCAAAAATAGAAACCCTTATATACGTCTAACCCGCTATCTGGCCATAAGGAATGGGGTGAAAACATATATCAGAGGGTGTTCTATCGCACCGGTATTGGCAATGAGATGGATAATAACCGCAGTATTTATAGCGTTAGCGATTTGGTGGAGCAAAAAGAAAGGAATAGAAGTAGAGGTGATACCAAAATTATCCATGATGACAGCGGTATTTTTTGTCGTTTGTCTAAGTGAAGAAATTAAGGAGTAAGGATGAGCTTCATTGATCCGGAAACTCGGACGGAGAAAAAGGCAATGAAGGTGATGTAAATGGACGAAATAACAAGAGTGATAAAGGAGCTGTTCTGGCTACTTCAGAACGTGAATATAGCTGAAGAAGATTATAAAGTCGGAATCGGGATTGAAGAACGAATTGAGGAAATAAAACAAGAGTTGGGCTCATGGTTTATTGACGGCTATCAGCTTTATCAGGGCTCATAACACACTTTTTCTTTTTAGAAAAAAGAAAAACCTGTACTAAAAGAAAAAGTGAATAGTGATATTCAAAGCATTGAGCAGTAAAACGAGAAGGGAGATGATGCAGCTTTTGAAGCACTCAGAATTTTAGAGAATATAGAGCGGGTAGAAAGTAAATAGCCCTCTCCATAATCCGACCCATAATCCAGAGTTTTGAATTAATTTCTTGCATATTTACACTCATTCTTGTTGCTTTCTTGCTCCATCAGGGATCGCCAGGCGATGCTAAAATCTACGAAGAGATTTTAGAAGAGCTAAAAAGGAGAAAAATAGCCAGAGATGGTGATACAATTTCACATTTATTAGCTTCACTAAATAAACAGGCTTACCACCGCAATATCCCCATACCCCGCTGTCTTCGGTCATTGCCTGACCCAGAATACCTTACCCTCCTGCTCCTCACTCCTCAGCCTACCGTGAAACTCCATATTCGCCAGAACCTCTCGCAGTAGGTGATAGGGTATATATAAATCATATTCATCCTTCATTGCACTCCTTATCTCTTCCAGAGCCGCTTTATCTCTAATTTTACTCTTGCCGTTCCTCTTCTCCATCAGCTTCTCCACCAGCTCCATCATGTCCTCATGCACGCTCCACGGATAGATAATCCAGCGCCATTCAGTCATGAACTCGCCATAGAAATCGGGCATAAAAGACGAGGAAGCTTTATGATGCATGGTTGCCGTCTTCACATCTGAGGGCTCAAATGCTCTCACGTATTCAAGTGCGAATTTTATGCTATCACCGGTATCGGTCACGTCATCGGCGATTAATACTCTCCTGCCTCTCAATTTCTTCTGCGCCTCGCTATCAAGCCCGAATTTCAGTTCCGCAGCGCCCGTAACAGTGGCTGTAACACCCCAGTGTTCCATCTTCAAGCTGAACAGGTCCT
>JAGGRS010000008.1 GCA_021159475.1 Candidatus Methanophagales archaeon | reverse complement strand
GAAGCATTTGACCGAATCAAGGAGGGTAATTAAAAGGTTTGTGGAAATCGCTCATCCCCACATTCCATCGTATGGATACACAGAGAAAGGGGCAGCGAAGTATTTGTTCCCGATGGTTTAGGGAAATGAGCCATTTATAAATTATACTCTATCAATCGTTTTGCCCACTTCAGTTTCTTCCTCTTACTTTCGGTTACTTGCGTGTCCTCGAAATCAAACCCTAAAAGCTCTATCCGCCTCGCACCAAACTCCTTCGCAACGAATACACAGCGGTCACCATCAGTGAATCCCCCGAAGTTGAAGATATTTGAGGAGGCGTGCCCATGAGGCGTTATCGGACTGCTCTGGGCTGTGCATATCACATTCGCATTCAGTGCGGGCAGTACCTTCTTCAACATCTCTATATTGTCACCATGCGCATGCACAATGACTATCGAACCGAGCCTGTTCGCATATATTATATCGGGTATATATCCATCCAGGTCACTAACAATGACATCGGGTAATATGGCATCGCGGATGAGAACAGAAGTGGCGCCGTCCGCGGCGATTATAACGCGTCCGCGCTGAGAAGGTTCGCGTTCGAGCCCCTTAGCCCTTATATCCGCCTCCAGACGGGGCGCATTACCACATATCATCGCTTCTTTACCCTTTATTCGCTCTTCTAACTCATTCTGCACCCTCAAGCTATCTATACCTACACCTCTATGAGCCATTATCTCAGAGGCTATTCGCATCGCTTCTTCATCTCGCGCTCTATCAAACCCAAAATCTTTCAGTATCGCCTCGTATATCGCACGCCAATCACTGTTCCGCATTTATCTTAATATTATAATTATAATTGATACATTGCGAGTATGTATAATTAGATAAAAGAATAGTTTAAGCGAATGGCAGAAGATACAGATACTGAGGTAAGCGGGACAGAGCAGAAGAGAGGGAAAGTAGTGCAGGTCATCTTCGGCTGCGGGCGAATGGGCTACGCAGTGGCGAAGGAATTGAAGCGATGTGGTATTGAAGTTGTCATCGTGGATATAGACGATAAGAAGGTGGAACTGCTGAAGGAGGAGGACTTCATTGCGTTCGTGGGTGATATAAGCGACCCGGATACAGTAGAGTTGATAAAAAGCGAGGGCACGCCGGAAGTGGTCTTCATCATGAGTAGCAATGGCGAGGTGAACAGGAAGGCGGCGAGGAATGTAAAGGATAAGTTCCCGGATGCTCAGCTTGTGGTGCGAGCGATTGAACCTGGAGATAAAGAGGCACTGAAGGAGCTGGATGTGGATGTGATTCTCGTTATTCCCGATATAGCAGCGAGAACCGCACTGGAATATCTGGAGAGGTTGAGGTTTAAGAAGCGTGCGAGGGAATTGACGCGAATAATAGGGGGGATAAAGGAGAAGCCCGGTGGTAAGTTGGGGATTGTCGTCCATGACAGTCCAGACCCCGATGCAATAGCTTCCGGGCTCGCACTCAAGCAGATAGCAACACAGATAGGCGTGCCAGCGGACATACTCTTCAGGGGCGAGATAGGGCATCACGTGAATCGCGCATTTGTGAACATC
>JAGGRS010000159.1 GCA_021159475.1 Candidatus Methanophagales archaeon | reverse complement strand
TTTTAAATAACCCTTATTTCTCATGCACGCCCCATAGGTTTTGGTAAAAATCCCGAGGTTACACTACCGAAGATCCCTTAGTTTTGGGATGAAGCCATATTTCCCGAAATGTTTTTATATTCAGAACATTAGTTCACATGTAAGGAGATAAAGAACGGACATGGGTTCAAACTCAGACCAGGGTAAACACCTGACAATTGCAACTACTGCGGTAGTTTCGGTGTTTTTTGTGCTCGTTATATTAGTAGCAACGATCGGCGGTGGTTTAGAAAGACACGAAAGGTCAGCGATAAGAATTGCCGATATTGATATAGCCGCGGAAGCGCTTGGTATCGCAGAGGCATCGCTCAATGTAACCACGTATCTTGACAATGGAGGAGATGCCCAATCAGGCGATATTAACATCGTGGTGAAGGCATACGATGCGGATACGAATTTGCTCGTCACTACCAACCATACGGAAGTGGGGAAAATAGGGGGCAGAGCGACGAAATCTGCAAGCACATACGTGAAAGTTCCAAAGGCAGGCGGGTATAAGCTCCAGATAGTTGTTTTTGAGGATGATAAAGGTATCCAGCGTGCGGAAACCACGATTTACGGCTTAACAAGCTTAGAACCTCCCTCGGTCGCAAAAATCGCTATACGAGAGATTGATTTCTCCGTTGAAGCGGTAGAGGTGGAAGTTGAGCGTGGAAGAGCCAGAGAGTATGCAATCATCAATACCACGCTCTACATTGACAATCTCGGGAGAGACGTCAGCGGTCTGAGCGCATTTATAAAGGCGCGGGACAATGAAACGAGGTTAATAGCGGATAAGGTATGGAAAGACCTCGGGATGCTCAAAGAAGGCACTACATCGTTACATTACGCGGAACTGAAGGTGCTCAATGGCAGGGATTACATCATTGAAGTTCAGATATGGCAATCAAAACGGATAATAAAGGAGAGCAGTGGGATGGTCCTCTTAAGCCCGTTTGCAAATAAAACGGTGGTATTGAAGACGAAAGAGAAAACGGTGGAGATTTCACCTTCATTCAAGATATCCGATTTTATTGGTCCCTCGGGGAGATATGAAGAAGGGGGTTACAAAGCACCAGTTCCCGCGCCTATGCCCGCCGCCCCACCGGCACCTGGCTTTGAAGCTTTATCCACAGCTTCTGTATTCCTCATTGCTTCACTGTTATTATTGAAGATAAAGAGAAGGAGAAGAAGGGGGTGAGAGCAGAATGGAAAAAGATAAAGAAGAAAGATTTGCACACGAGGATATTTCCAGGTATTTCAGGTTCGGCGTATTTATCATCCTTATGCTTTTGCTTCTGGTGGCTACCTTTCAATTCTATTTCTTCGCTATGAGCGCTATCTCCACGCTCTTTAAGTACGAATACCGCTCTTTGGTGCAGGCAGGCTTCGCAGCGTGTGTCATCGCGATTGTTGTTTATCTTCTGAGAGTGGCGTTGATAAAGGAGAGATAAAAGTCTCACAAAGTTTTTAAAATTTAAATCTTACACTAATATAATAGTAAGTGATAAGCGGGGTAGGGTAGTTAGGAGATCCCGTCGGGCTCATAACCCGGAGATC
>JAGGRS010000018.1 GCA_021159475.1 Candidatus Methanophagales archaeon | reverse complement strand
ACTTTATATGAAGTATACTCTATATAGAAGCGAAGATGAAAGAAACAGAAGAAGTAAAGGTATTTTTGGCGGGAAGGAGTGAAAACACAAGGCGAAATTACTTATTGGGATTAAAAAGGTATTGTGAATTCAGGAACTTACAACCCAAAGAATTGATAGATGAGATAGAGGAGAACATAAAGAAATCCCTGAGGGAGCGAGGGAGAGCTGAGAGGGCGGTAAAAAGATTCTATGACTGGCTAAGGAAAGAGAAGAAATTATCTGTGAGTAGTGCCAACATTTGTATAACCGCAGTTAGAGCATTCTACCGGGACAACGGTTTCCCTCTGAGACCACTCAGGCTTCCTGCATCAAGAGTAAAAAAGGAGAACATAAGGAGAACACTCAGGGCAGAAGATGTAAAAAGGATGGTCAATTGTTGTAAAAATTTGAGGGACAGGGCGATCGTGCTTATGATGTTCCAGGGCGGGTTTGATACCCAGACGTTACTGAGTCTCGATTATGGAGATGTAAAAGAAGGATTAGAGCGGGGGGAAGAGCCTTTAGTTATCCATGTCGTCCGTCAGAAAGAAGGGATTGATTACAAGACATGTATAGGGCACGATGCGATTGAAGCTCTGAAGTTATATCTTCACGAAAGAGAACTGGGGACGAGGTATATTCCCCCTGAGAAGCTGAAGCCGGATTCTCCATTATTTATCAGTGAAAGGGTTTATGATAAGAGAAAGTGCGAAAGATTGGGTAATATAGGATTAGGGATTATATTTAAGGACTTAGCAAGAAGGGCTGGCATAGTTGACATGGAGGAACTGAAAAGGAGCGATATAAATATTGTCGGTGCTCATGCGTTGCGAAAAAGCTTTTCCACTATCTGCAGGAATTCCGGAGTCCCCCCAGACCTCGTGGAGTATATGATGGGACACAGACTGAAATTTAATGGTGCATATTACGGACCATCAGATGAGGACCTGAAAGAGGAATACAAGAAAGCAGAACCATTCCTGAGCATAAGCGAGGTGAGCGGAAAAATTGGAAACGGAGCAACAGGCTCAAAAATGGAAATACTCAAAGAAATCGCGGAGATATTCGATATAAAATTTGATCGCTTAATGGATAGATTCATGGATTTGTATAATCTCAGCGATGAGGATGAGATTGTAAGGGATCCAGAACGGTTAAAAGACCTCAGAGATTTTCTTAAAGACGAAATCAAGAGGAGATGTGAAAAACGACTGATCTCGGTGCTGGAAAAAGAGGGACTGAATCTGAACCCGGTTTATAAATGCCCGAATTGTGGAACGGAGCTGGAGAAGGACTGGAAAATATGCTCGCAATGCGAAAAGAGAGTGGGATTTGCAACGTGTGATAACTGCGGGGAAATACTGTCTCGCGATTGGGGATACTGCCCGAAATGTGGCAAAAAATTTACAAATATGCTCGATAAAAATTAAAATAATTGATAAAAAAATTCACAACCACGAAAGTTTTAAAAGCAATAATTTTAAATTGATGATACATGGCAGAAGTGGAGAAAAGAGAGGGTATCTGTGTTATGTGGAGAAGTTCAAGAGACTTCATATAAAGT
>JAGGRS010000013.1 GCA_021159475.1 Candidatus Methanophagales archaeon | reverse complement strand
AGTGTAAAATAAAAGGAAGCGTAGGGAAGTGGAGCTCCGAACCGTGCTTGTGGAACCGAAGAGCGAGGAGAATATAGGTGCAGTGGCGCGTGTATTGAAGAATTTCGGGTTCTATGACCTCTATATGGTGAAGCCACCCGGTACCGGTATAGGGTCTAAAGCGAGAACTGTCGCCTCACATGCACGTGATTTACTTGCCAGAGCGCGAATAGTGAGTGCAATAGAAGAAGCGGTGGAGGACGCCAGTATTGTTGTAGGCACGACATCAAAGCGAGGTATATCAAGAAGCAAACAGCTTAGGATGGGGGCTTTAACGCCATATCAGTTAAAAGAGAGGCTAAAGAAAGAGAATAAAGATGGGATTTTAGCACTACTATTTGGCAGGGAGGATATAGGGCTATTGAATGAGGAGTTAAAGCGGTGTGATATGGTTGTTAGCATCCCAACGAGTCAGGATTATCCAGTAATGAACCTCTCACACGCTGTCGCGGTTGTCATATATGAATTGAGGGATATGAATACGGGTAAGGACACGGTGTCCACTTCAGATGCGCTGAAATTAGCGAGTTTTGAGGACAAGGAGCGTTTATTTCGCCATATCCAGACTTTCCTGGACGAGATTGAGTATAAGGAGCATAAGAAAGAGAGGACTATGTTGATGTTACGAAGACTCCTTGGTAGGGCGGGACTCACGACGGGTGAGATACAGACGCTGAGAGGGATTTTAAGGAAGGCGGAATGGAAGATTTTATATAGCCATTCTAATAAATAGGATGGTGTGGAATTTGTGTATAAAGGAAGGAGGTGATAGCTATGTGTAGTGTAGGTGATATGAGTCTCGATATAGAGATAGAGGAGCTGGAACTGGAGCGGTACAGATGCAAAGACTGCGGTAACAAGTTTGATGCGATGGGTGAGAGGGTAATCTGTCCCGCTTGCCAGTCGGAGAATGTAGAGAAGATATGATCTCCCTGAGAGGAGATGAGATGCTCGTTGTAGAGGGCAACAGTGGCACTCTGGGAGTGGTTAAAGCAGGTATCAGAAGGCAATTATTTGTTGATACACCGAAAGGCGAATTTGTGCTGGCACTGGAGCCCGAAGATTTACTCGTTGCTTCCGCATTCGGTACGGGTGACCGAATAGTGAGAGGATTGAGATGCGTGCTATACATGATAAGGGAATTGAATTCGCCATTGATTGTGCTGCCGGGAGACCATCCAGCATCGGCTCGCCTGAAATTTGTCGTATCGGCTGGCAGGCGAATTGTAATAAGTTGCAATATCAAGCCGGGCACGCACCCTGAGCAGCATTTGTTATGCGGTATGCCTGAGTTTGAGGGCGCGGAGATAAAGGCAGTGGAGGGCGGTGTAGAACTGAGCGGTGTGGAAATGGCGAGTTACAGGCGTATAAGCTTTGGGTAATATATTGATATAATGAGAGAAGAAAGCAGAAACAGAGATGCAATGTCACCGCTTACTGCACCTGCACTCTATCCAATAGCGCGTATAAAAGTAGCAAATAGCGAGGTAAAGACATTTTTATTTATCGCGGATGCGATAGCGCGTGCAAGTGAACCCGGGCAATTTGTTATGG
>JAGGRS010000045.1 GCA_021159475.1 Candidatus Methanophagales archaeon | reverse complement strand
AGGACAGGACAATGAGATAGTTATGAGGAGCAAAACCAAATCAGCATCAGCAATACTAATCGTCTGTGATGGTCTCGGTGACAGACCGACAGCAGACGGTAAGACGCCATTGCAGGCTGCCGAGACACCTAATATGGACGCCGTGAGTGAAGCCGGGATAAATGGCTTGATGGATGTGATATCACCGGGGATAGTTCCGGGTAGCGATACCGCTCATCTCGCTCTCTTCGGGTATGACCCTTACGAGTATTATCCAGGCAGGGGTGTTTTCGAAGCACTCGGTGCAGATATGGAACTGCGAGAGGGCGATGTCGCATTCAGAGCGAATTTCGCTACCGTTGATGACAGTATGCGGATTATTGACCGCAGGGCGGGCAGGAAGGGCAGTAAAGAGCTGGCTGATGCACTTGACGGGCTCGAAATAGATGACGTCCAAATTTCTCTGCGGAATACCACAGAGCATAGATGTGCACTCGTAATGCGCGGTGATAACCTCTCAAAACTGGTTTCTGATGTGGATACGCACGTTGAGGGCGGTGTTGTGAGCGAATGCAGACCGCTGAAAGAAGGCTCAGCGGAGAGGAAGACCGCGCGCATCGTGAACGAATTGGTGAGAAGGAGCTATGAAATCCTGAACAAGCACCCGGTGAACGAAGAGAGGCGACAGAAAGGTGAATTGCCCGCCAATATACTGCTGTTACGGGGTGCAGGCAGTTATAAAAAGGTCACTTCTATGCATGACCGATTCGGGTTAAGTGCTGCCTGTGTAGCTGGCGCTTCGCTCTACAAAGGAGTGGCGAAATATCTCGGTATGACGGTCATCCCGGTGGAGGGAGCGACGGGCAAGAGTGATACGAATCTTGGTAACAAAGCCGAAGCAGCGTTAAACGCATTGCGAAGTCATGATTTCGTATTCGTGCATGTGAAAGCAACCGATAGCATGGGGCATGACGGCAACTTCGAGGGCAAGAAGGAGATGATCACAAGGATAGATAGAGAGCTTGTAGCGGAGTTGAAAGACGCGGATGCGTATGTTGTTATCACTGCGGATCACAGCACGCCTGTATCAATAAAGCGCCACAGTAGCGACCCCGTGCCCGTTGTGATGAAGGGTGAGGGAGTGAGGAGCGACGAAGTGAAGCATTTTGACGAGATTTCAGTGGCTTCTGGTGGCTTATGCAGGCTTAAAGGTCTGGATTTGTTGCCGATACTGACCGATTTCATCGGCTGTTATATGATGTATGGGACTTAACATAGATTTCATAGCTGTGCAGAAAGGGAGATTTGTGATACACTATGCGGTCACCTTCTTCTCGAGTTCAGCAAGTCTGGCTTCAAGTTCTGCCACCTTCTCCATCACCGGTAGTCTCGCTTCGAGCGAATCGAGCCTGGAATCCACGGCATCGAACCGTGAAATCATCTCGTTTCTCAAACTCTCAACTTTTGCTTCTAATGCCACAACTTTTGTATCCCCCGACTCAAATTTGCCGTCCACCGCCTCGAACTTTGTCATCATCTCGCTCCTCAAACTCTCAACCTTAGCATCTGCCGCCTCGAACTTTGTCATCATCTCGTTTCTCAAGCTTGCAACTTCCTTCTCCACTCCGTCTATGCGTGTATG
>JAGGRS010000137.1 GCA_021159475.1 Candidatus Methanophagales archaeon | reverse complement strand
TTGTTCAGGAGCAAAGCGACATCGCCCATGTTCACGATGCTGTCATCGGTCACATCGCCACATATTCCTGTAATCGGCATTGTAATCGTGATGTTCTGCACGAATCCCCCATTATCCATCTCATCTTGCGTGACCGTGTGATTGAATTCTGTGTAATTGCCGATGTTATCGCTGACATTGAAGTTCAGCACGCTCCCCGCACTCACGTTCCATGAAGTAGTGGAGACCTGGTAGTAATTTGAAGTTGAGATTGTATCTGCATGCCACTTCGCTCCGGTATTCAGGTTCGTCACGTTGACTATGGGACCGTTGCAAGCACTGCCGTCGTTATAATGCACGAATCCATAGAAGAAGAAGGGCGTAGCTGGGTGTATCGCACATTCCTCCACTGTCACATCTCGCTCTTTCGCATTGTTCGTCTCGTTGAACTCTGGAATTGCATTTTGCACATCCGCTATTGCCTGTAAAGAGTAATTGCCGGTATGTGCAGGCGCCCATGAGAAGCTGATGTCTGTGCTGCTACCTGCGTTCAGCGAAATCGTTTTCGTATCTATCACCGAGCTATTGGCATAAATAGCGACAGTAAAATTGGTGGCAGCTTCGTTTCCAGCGTTCTCTATTGTTACGGTGATGACATTGCTCATATTTGCATATACCGCTGCCGGCACTGTGATCTGCGTTACTGCGAGGTCGGGCATCACGAACTTACCGCTTGTGAGCCCTCTTGGCTGTGCGCCCGGGCACGCCACCACACCATCAAAATTGAAATTCCCGGTGCCATCGTTCTTATACAGGCTAATCGTCTCATTTGCTGTTTCTGCAAGCACATCTATATCGCCATCGGCATCGAAATCGTTGCTCTCCAGTCCGAATCTATACGAGCCAATACTGATTACAGTCCCGCATTCTGTGAAATTCGCAGCTCCGTTGTTCTTGAATAGCGTTACATTGCCGTCATTCGCAGTGGCTAACAAATCACAATCGCCATCACCGTCATAGTCGCCACATGTAATGCCGTATGCCTCGGCGCCAATATCTGCAATTGTTGTGGAAGTGAAGTTAGCAGTGCCATCGTTTTTGAACAGCTCAAGAGTGCCATCATAGTTGCCTGCTACGAAATCGCAGTTGCCATCACCATCATAATCGCCACTTGCGAGCCCCCACGCATTCATACCTATATCAGCAATTATACCGGCAGAGCTGAAAACGCCTGAGCCGTTGTTCAGGAACAGTTCCAGTTCCCCATCGCGGTCGCCAGCGATGAAATCAATATCGCCGTCATTATCGTAGTCTCCGGACGTCAGTCCATATACTTTGTCTCCAACATCTGCTATTATACCCGCAGATGCGAATCCTGAACCGGGGAACAGCTCTATCTGACCGTCATAATCACCCACCATAAAATCGGGATAACCATCACCGTTATAATCGCCAGATGTGAGACCCCATGCACGGTCACCGACATCCTTTATTATGCCTTGAGAACTGAAATTACCGTCAGTATTCACGAACAGCTCCACCTTGCCCAGCAGGTTGCCAGCCACGAAATCCGGCTGTGCTGAAGTTATAGCAATACTGATGTATAGCAATGAAGCAATCGTTAACGCAACAATCTGTGTTTTCATCC
>JAGGRS010000166.1 GCA_021159475.1 Candidatus Methanophagales archaeon | reverse complement strand
TTACAATATTTGATGCGAATTCTTCCCTCGCACGTGCGTGTAGCTGCCGTTGAATATCGTCAAGTGTTCTCTTAGCCTCGGGAACGGCATTGTTAAGCGGCACTTCGGTCTTTTTGAAGCTGTCACGTCGCACGAACACACAACTATTATTGCTCAAATCCCGGGGTCCTAACTCAATCCGTAGGGGGACTCCCTTCATCTCCCAGTAGTAATACTTCGCACCCGGTCTATCCGGTGAGTCATCAAGGATAACTCTCACATCCGCTCCTTTCAGAGCTTCATACAGACTGATACAGGCTTCTTTCACCTCTTCCATCCCGCCCCCGTGCTTATCGCCCGAGAATATGACAGGCACAATGACCACCTGAATGGGCGCCACCCTGGGCGGTAAAACCAGACCGTGCTCGTCACCGTGTATAGCGATAACCGCAGCTACGCATCGCTCGGAGATACCGTAGCATGTCTGGTTAACGAGCTTAGAAGAGCCATCCTCAGCCTCGTATCGTATATCAAAAGTTCGTGCAAAGCTCTCACCGAGCAGATGGATGGTGGCTATCTGCATTGCCCTCCCATCGGGCATGAGCGTATCAAATGCGATGGAATATTCAGCACCCGGGAATTTATCCCAGCCCGGTCTCTTCGTTATCACATAAGGAATGGCGAGCTGGTCAAAGAAATCCCTGTATAGAGCAACTGCCTTCTTTATCTGCTCCTCCGCTTCGGCTCTACTCGCATGTGCGGTATGTGCCTCTTTAAAGGAGGTTATCTCACGGACTCGAATCAGCGGTCTCGTGTGCTTCGTCTCGTATCTGAAGGTGTTCACAATCTGGTATACACGAATGGGCAGGTCACGGTGTGACCTTATCCAGAGTTTAAAGACCGGATATATCGCAGTCTCGGATGTGGGGCGTAATGCAAGAGGGATGTCCAGTTCAGTGCTCCCCCCGTGGGTAACCCAGAAGACCTCATCCTCAAAGCCCCTTATATGCTCCTTCTCCTTCAATAGCTCATCTCTTCGTATCAGCAATGGGAACAATACCTCCTCATGCTCCTTATCCATAAGTGAGCGCAGGATGTTGTAGATTAGATTCCTTAACTTGAGCCCGTATGGATACCATACATATTCGCCCTTCACCGGGTATCTCACATCCAGTATCCTCGCACGCTTCAATATCTCATTATACCAGCCACTGAAGTTGTCCTCCTTCTTTAGAATGCCTTTCTGGTGCATAAAAAGCCGCTGGTGGGATTCGAACCCACGACCTGCTGATTACGAGTCAGCCGCTCTACCACTGAGCCACAGCGGCTCAGGCTTATTAAAACATTAAGGAAAAGATGATATATTAAACTAACTACACTCTCATTTGTTTCTTAGCGAGCGGTATCCCGCAAAAAATCGAAAACTTTATATATCATTTCCGTGAATAAGATTCTGAGTAATAGAAATGCGTGAGAATATACCTGTTAGGAGGGCAGGATATGGAGAAAGGTGAGAAGGTGATTATTACGGTGGTTGTCCTGGTTACCATTGTTGTTATAGCTGGTGCGGCGGTGGTAGTGCCTGCGATGATGCAAGAGATGCAGAAACCGGAGAGCTGTGCCAAGAACTGTCATGAGATGCAACCATTTTAT
>JAGGRS010000176.1 GCA_021159475.1 Candidatus Methanophagales archaeon | reverse complement strand
TTAGAAAATGTAACAATAGGTGTTAAAGTTGCGTCAATGCTCTCGGAGTGGTAAGCGACTGCTAATTACCCGCTCTGAACGCCCTTATACCATCTGCCGTATTCTTCAGCACCATAAATGCCAGTTCCTGGGCAGGGAACGATTTCAATCCGCAATCCGGACCCGCATATCTTATTCGCTCATCAAATATAGAATAGGCATGCTCCAATCGCCGCTTCACACGCTCCGGACTGTTATACTCACCTATTATAGCTTCTAAAATGGCTCTGTCACTGAATGCCCTCGTATGATGTCTCTCATCGTATTCCGCAGCCATACTGAGTATATCAGTCCTTGAAACACCGACACGGAGGAACTTATCATAATTCTCCAGTTGATTCTTATCTATCAGGTTCAATAACGCCGGATTCGCAGCTGATTCCACTCCTATCACGCTTATACCCTTCACCTGGCACACGAGTTCATAAAATATGGGTGAATGCAGGTGTATCTGCGTATCAATACCTTTCTGGAATGCGAACAGAGATGCCGTCTCCAGTGCCTTTATCACCCCTTCCTCCTCTATACGCGGGTCCAATCCCATGCTCGGCTCGTCTATCGAGACGCACCTGACCTCGTAATTCCGGGCTTGCTCTATGCTGTGTTTTATGAATCTGCCAACCGATTTAGCGATGTTCAACAGTATATCAAGATAGACCGGCGGCCGGAATTGGCTGTAATACAGCTCTATCGGTCCAGTAACACATATCCTCAACTTCAGGCGCTCACCCTTATCCGCTCTATACCTGGCAGCCAGCCCCTCAATCGCCTCTAACTCCACTATCCGCGCTTCCTCCTCCCTTATCAGCAGTGGCGCTTCCACCTTCTTATCATCCATAATCGGGTCACTAAACTGAGAGAGCATATCCTGGAATTGCGGATAATTGGGGAGTTCAACACCCGCATTTATCTTCTGCCACATCGCATCTGCTATCATATTATACAATGCTTCTGCCTTTGCTTCTCGGCGCGTGGATGTGGATAGCTCAGCAAAAGCCTCTTTTAGCCACTCCCTGCTCGTGCCTTCGGGTAATGGATAGCTCCCTATATCGTCGTATATCGGTTCGTTTGTATCCGAAGTGCTGAGCGATAGCAAAGGATTTTTGCGATGTGTTGAAGGCACGAAGCCAGATACCAGCTTGTTATCTGCTGTGGGTCGCCCATTAATGCTCATGATGATCTCCTATGAAAGATTATCTACCATTTCACTAAATTTAAGAAGTTTGAATTGCTCAAACATATCTTCACGAATTTTTACATATTGCCATTTTATTCCCATGAGTTGAGATTAATTGCACAGTAGTCATGTCATCAAAGCCTATACTGGGGTGCACCCCAAAGATTAAGCTGTTTGTCCACTTCTATATCCTCGGGGTAAGTTCCATTGTAAACAATGATTATATCTCCGGGGGAAGCCATGTTCACTGCATTCTGAATTTTTGTGAAATCAGCGTAGGGAAAATCTTGCAAATCGTCATCCACATACCAAGTCTTTGCCGATGCTGTTCCTGCAAAGCATAAAAACAAAATCACAGCACAGATAATCAATATTCCATATTTTTTATCCATTTTTATGTCCCTCCTCTTTTTTATCCCCTCTTTGTTTTGTTCTA
>JAGGRS010000033.1 GCA_021159475.1 Candidatus Methanophagales archaeon | reverse complement strand
GATAATAAACCTCCCATGGCTTATCTGCGTCTTAGCCGCTTCGTCAAGCTCAATCCCGAATCGAGTCCTTGTGAAGTCCTTCAGTCCTTCATAGTCGAAACTCTCGAAACAGAACAGCCCTATAAGCGTGGGCTCCACGTTGCCAAGCTGCTGCCGCTGCTGTAGCTTCCTCACTGCACGAACCTCACAGGGCGTTCCTACCACCGCTATACGCCTCCATTCGGAGTGTAAATGTAACGCCTCCTCTATCTTCGGTATCATCGGCACACGGAGATACTTCGTGCCACTCGCATCTTTTATCGCTTCCACATCCGCTGTGATAACAGCTTCTGATTTATAACCACTGATACGACGCACGATGAGTGCGGCATCAAAGAGACCATTCTCAATCCCGGAAATGAGTAGAGCGGTGACCATGCCACCGTCCTGACCTCTAAGTGATGATTTACCGGCGATTAAAGCTGAATATACACCTATATACTCATCCCGCTCACCTTCCAGGTACCGCTCCTCTATCGCTGTCACATCCTCCGGTGTTGTCGGGTATATACACCTGTTCAGGCGGATTGCCTCGGTCGGGCACACGAGTGCGCAGGAGCCACAGCCGATACAGTCGTCCGAGAGCTCTTCATAGGGTGTCCCCACCTTACGCTCAACGCCGCGACTTATGAAGTTTATCGCCGATACACCCACCAGCTCCTCACATACACGCGCACACAGCCCACAGAGGATACAATGTTCGTTCTCCAGTGTGAACCGGCTACGGGGCTCCGCTACACCATATTCACGCGCAAGCTCCTGTATCCGCTTCTCTTCCGGGCAACGGGCGAGTAGTAGCTCAATCAGCATCTTCCTTATCTCTATAATCTCCGGCGAGTTCGTCCTCACCTCCAGCCCATCTTCCACCGGATAATTGCATGCAGTAACAACCCTCTTACGCCCATGCCTCTCTATCTCAACCGAGCACAGCCGGCATGCACCAAAGGGCTTTAATGCGGGGTGATAACACAGCGTGGGTATATGAATACCATTGATGCGTGCAACCTCTAAAATCGTCTGTCCGGGTTCTGCATCCACCTCTTTACCGTCTATCGTTATCTTCATCTCTTTGCCCTCCTCTCTATTATCCGCTCTGATTCCGGCAATGGTGGTGGAACTGGTTTACCCGATATCTTCGTCACAGCCCTCACCTTTGGCGGGCAGACCTCGAAACAGATACCGCATTTTATGCATTTCGTCTGGTCTATCACGTGTATCTTCCGCTTCTCGCCCTGTATGGCGCCAGATGGGCAGTTCTTCAGGCATAACATGCATGCTATACACTTATCCGGCTGTATATAGTATGAGACCAGGTCTTTACAGACCAGTGCGGGGCATCTCTTCTCCTTTATATGCGCTTCATATTCTGCCCTGAAGTATCGGATGGTGCTCAGCACGGGATTTGCCGCCGTCGTTCCGAGTGCACAGAGCGATGCGCTCTTCATCACCCGCGCTATCTCCTCCAGCAGTTCTATGTCTCCTTCTTTACCCCGACCCGCAACTATATCGTTCAATATATCCCTCATTCGTTTCAGTCCCTCACGGCATGGCACGCATTTGCCACACGACTCATCACAGAGGAAATCCACGAAGTAACGCGCTATGTCCACGATGCA
>JAGGRS010000247.1 GCA_021159475.1 Candidatus Methanophagales archaeon | reverse complement strand
CCCTTTTACCTCTGTTAAATAATCTTTGTTCTTTGCACAGATAAAAACAAAAACCTACTTACCGGCACTATCTTTATTCTAACTCCGTCTGCCTCTATGCTTCTTTCATCACCACCACGGGTAACAACAAATCCCTCCTTTATTTCCGCGATTGTGCAGAATTTGCGATGAGTTCTCTTACATATTCCCGCGCTTTACGCTCTTCCATATTTATGGTTTCTGGAAAGCCCTTATACATAAACTCTCCGAGCCTTATCTCAAGCTTTCGCTTGTATATCTCGAGTTCCTCCCGCTCCGGTATTTTCTCACCTCGAAATTTGAGAAATTCCTTAAAGCTTAACGGAGGGAGATAGTGAAATCTTGCCCGCCCCGCTAAGCTTTCCCTGCTCCTCCGCATTAAATTTAATGATGCTGAACCGGAAAGGATCAGCTTTACTCCCGGGTTCAAGTCGTATAGAACTTTAACCTTATTCTCCCAGTCTTCTAACTTATGAATCTCATCGAAGAAAAGAAAAACATGCTTCCCCCTTATTTTATCGTGCAATATCTTCGCTTCATACTCGGTAATTACCCTGTTCAGGTCTTTTCTCTTGATATCAAAGGAGTAGTAAAAAATCCGCTTCGCATCTATTCCGTTACTCAGCAGATAGGCGATAAGCTGGTGCATGAGCACTGTTTTAAGTTGCAGGCGACGACACAATGCCAGAAAATATCTTTAATAAATTTAATGCTAATATGTCATTGTCAAATTAAAACAAAAATGATAAGCGATAGGGATTTAAAGCAAGTCGCTTTAGAGGAGGGAGTCAGTGAAGAGCGATTAAAACGGCTTATTCGCTCCGGTAGAGTTGTAATACCGTGTAATGCGATGAGGAGGGATGGGATAACACTGAAGGCAATAGGCGAGGGCATGAGCACGAAGGTGAATGTGAATGTAGGGACATCCAAGGACTATGTGAACGTGAGAGAGGAGCTGGAGAAGGCGAAGATAGCAGTGAAATATGGCGCCGATACAATAATGGACCTCTCAACCGGGGGCGACCTCGATGAGGTTCGCAGGCTGATATTGAAGGAGGTGAATGTGCCCGTGGGTACAGTCCCGATATATCAGGCGGCACTGGGTAAACGTGGTGAGAGAGCAGTTGTGGATATGACCTCTGATGACATGTTCAATGCGGTTCGGCGGCATGCGAAAGACGGTATTGATTTCGTCACCATCCATGCAGGCGTGAATCTTAACTCACTGGAACGGTTGAAGAGGTGCAGCCGCATCCTGGATGTGGTGAGTCGTGGAGGTGCATTCCTTGTCGCATGGATGATTCATAACGGGTGTGAGAATCCGTTCTATGCGGAATATGACTACCTGCTGGAGATAGCGAAGGAATATGAGTTAACACTGAGCCTCGGTGATGGTATGCGACCGGGATGCATCGCCGACGCTTCCGACAGGGCGAAATACATGGAGAATATAATTCTCGGTGAGCTCGTTGCGCTCGCACGAGAAGAAGGTGTGCAGGTGATTGTAGAGGGTCCGGGGCATGTACCACTGGATGAGATAGAAGCATCTGTGAAGACAATAAAGCATATAACAGATTTCGCACCGCTTTACCTGCTTGGACCGCTCGTTACTGACATCGCACCGGGTTATGACCATAT
>JAGGRS010000111.1 GCA_021159475.1 Candidatus Methanophagales archaeon | reverse complement strand
CCTTCTTCCAGGGCTTCAGACCTGTATAATACGCCGCTTTCATTATCGCATGTGTGCCCACGGGATTAGCCATGAATATAAAGAATATGAGGAAGAAGAGCTTTACACTGACGAACGACCAGCCCTGGAATATCATGCAGCCAGTAATCAGAAGAACTTCACCAAGCGTATCGCATTTCCCGGTTGCGTGCAGCCGGGTATAAAAATCCGGGAATCGTAATAATCCCACTGCTCCTGTAACCATGAAGAATATCCCACCAGCCATGAAGATTATGGATATTATATCTGTTACGCCTATGCCGAGCATATCTCCCCCCTCTCCAGATACTTAGCCATGACCAATGTCCCAACGAAGTTCAAGCCAGCATATAGAAGTGCGATATCCACGAACATCGGTCTTTCAAAGATATATCCAATAGTAACAAGAAGCACAATCACCTTCGTTCCTATCACATTCACCGCCGCCACCTGATTAAATACCCCAGGTCCACGCACCGCCCTATACAGGCACAGCAGTATTGTGAATGCGATAGCGATTCCAACCCCGAGGAATACATCCACCATCTCGAACATTTTATTTTATATGTGAGTGGTGCGAGGTAATATAAATAACTTCCGGATTTTTTTCCACCTCAGAACGTATGCATGGGAGGGGAATATTTGAAGCGGAGAAGAGGAGGGCGCTTGAGCGATTGGACAAAGAGGGTGCAGATGATGATATAGCGGGGCTGATAGAGTTATTAAATGGTTTTGATGACTACTTCACAACGAGTAGCTGCTCCGGCAGGGTCATTCTGATAAGCATACCAGAGATAGGAGCGAAGGAAGAAGCAGAGTTCATTGCGAAATGGCATCGGGAAGTGAGTAAGGATGAGGTATTAAAAGCGATGGGAACGTGGAAAGACGCTGATGGCGAGTTATGGTTGATGTCCCAATCGCCGATACTACATGTCTCGTGCGCGAGCATAGAGAAAGCGAAGCAACTACTGAGCCTTGCAATTGCCTCGGGCTTCAAGTATAGTGGGATAAAGTCCATCACCATGAAACGAGTGATGGTGGAGATAATGAGTACAGAGAGGATGGATGTCCCGGTGGGCAAAGGGGGAGTGATATTTTGCAGCGAACCATACCTGGATTTTATTGTATCGAAGGCGAACTTCACGCTCGAGCGAGGCAGGAGTAAACTGAACAGGCTTTATTATAGATTGCTCACTTCGCAAAGTATTCACTGAGCCAGAGATAGGAATGTTGGTGAAAAGATATTTAAACGCCACGATGGAATAGTTAATAGAGTAAGGAATAAGGAAGAAAGAAAGAAGGTAGAGTAAATTGAGTAAATTGTTAAAAGGGGTGGAATCATGGTAACAGCGGAAGAAGTGGTGAAGAGTTTACCGGGGCTTTTGAGAGAGCATCCGGAGCTCAGAACGGAGATATGTAAGATATTATCTGATGAATTCGTAATAAGGAGCGAGTTTTACGAGTATATGAAGAAGAGTGATGAACGATTTGAAAGGCTACTGCAGGAATTAAAAGCATTCAGGGAGGATACGAATCGCAGATTCGAAGCCGCTGATAAAAGGTTTGAAGCTCTTGATAAACGCTTTGAAGAGATGCGTGAGGATATGAATCGGAGATTTGAAGCTGCTGATAAAAGATTTGATGC
>JAGGRS010000188.1 GCA_021159475.1 Candidatus Methanophagales archaeon | reverse complement strand
TATAGTAGGTAAGATTAAAAGTGCGCTGGATAACAGCATGCTAAATGCTGGGAAATGAGCAACAATGTAACAGTTCATTATATGTTTCGGGAGGATGTTCCAGAATGGTTCTCAAGCCTTTCTTACCATAGCGCTCATAAAATCGCTTCAGCAGTTCGCTCCCATACTTTGCAACTGTAACCTCGCGCATGATTGCACCTGGTCCTTTTATCCTCTTCAGGTTCCTGTCTCGCTCATCCTTGAAGAATAGATAATCCTCATCGTTACTTAAGAGGCGCTCGGAAACAAACGAGGAATAGCCCTCAATTATCGCACCGAGGACAGAACGCTCTTCCACAAGCGTTGTTATCTCGCTCCTCAGCTCTTCTGCGTTAGCAGGCAACGTGAACTGCGGTACGGGTGCGGGTATGGACATGAGCTTGAAACCAAAAGGGGATTTTTTAAGTTTAGCGGGGTTAACGGGTGGAATAGCGATAGTGAGAGCCATGCGTTTCTCTATTTGAGGTAAGCCTGCAAATTTGGCATTGAGCTCGTCAATAAGCGACTCATTTGATGCCAGGCTGTGGTAGAATTCCGTTTCCAGTGATAGAATCTCCTTCTTCAGTGCAACATCTCTATCATACAATTCGGGAACCTGAGCATGTGCGAGTTCATGCACAACGAGATTCTGTGCAAAGCCCGTTTCAAACTTCAATGCTGCTTTGAATGCCATCTTCAGCGTCTCACCTTCGTTCATCTTACGAGCAAGGTTTGCCAGTGTCTCTCTCCGCATACCAGAGGTGTAAATGAAGATTCCGTGTTTAAAGCAAAAACCGGACATCTCGTGCATAAACTGGATATCGGAGTGGAGTGTGCTCCCAGCAATGTAGAATTCTATCGGATTATCTGCCACCACAGCAGGCTCTATGGAATGAATATCTTCAAAGAGTTGCATATAGATGGATTGCAATTTGTCGGGTATCTCCGCTGTGAATTTCTTCAATAGCGCAGCACGCCAGTCATCTTCGTTATTCACCACAGAGAGCGTGGCATCTACGGGCATATCCATATCAGCGAATTCTTCCAATTCCGGGCGGTATTGAACGAAGTTTGCGCTCAACAGCTCCTCGAGCTTGTGGAATTGATAACCTCTCTCTCTTATATCAGCCTCTAACATATCCAGTTCAGAATAAAGCTCCTCAAACCGCTTATTCTCCGATTGTATCCGCTCCAGCAGGATATCAACGATCATGGTATCCTATGACTTATAACTTATCCATGCGCTTCAGTATCTCTGTTCCAAACTCCGTCAGGTGATATATCAGGAAGTTCCCCTCCTTCGTGTAATCTATCAATCCCGCATTTTTCAGCAGCTTCAAATGGTATGAGAGCTTCGAGTATCCACAGTCTGTAAGTTCAACCAGCACACAGACACAGAGGTCAGATATATCCAATGCCTTCAGTATTCGCAATCTTATCCGGTCTGAAAGGGCTTTAAAAAGCACAACCCTATCGCTGACATCCTCATTCATGACCGCCTTTACTTTTTCTAACGTATCGTCTGAGATTGTGTAAGAAGGGGGTATGTTATGGCGTAGGCTGCACGATACCGATACTGATACCGAAGAACGGCAACGGCTATCGTCTACTTTTGCTTCACGCTTAAATGCCTGCACCTTAATCACCTCC
>JAGGRS010000101.1 GCA_021159475.1 Candidatus Methanophagales archaeon | reverse complement strand
TCATGGATGAGGCGTATCACGGTCCTCGTGGTGGACGAAGTGCATGTAATAGGGGAGGATAAGAGGGGACCGAGATTGGAAGGTGCTATCGCCCGATTCATGAGTTTCAATCCTTCCGCGCGGGTCATTGCACTCTCTGCAACGATACGAAACGCGGATGAGTTCGCCAACTGGCTACATGCTTACGTTGTGAAATCCGAGTGGCGACCCGTGCCATTAAAGGAGGAGGTATTCGTTGCACCGAATGATAGTATAATAATGGAGCGTGTGCTGGAGGAGGTGAAGAATGGTTCTCAGGCTCTTGTATTCGTGAACACGAAGAGGGGAGCTGCTTCGTTCGCACGCAAGCTGGCAAAACTGATGGATAGCGACCCTTCTCTGGACGAACTCGCGGAACGCGTTGATATCGGCATTGATGACCTCAGTGAGATGGTCAGGCATGGGGTTGCCTATCACAACTCATGGCTACATCCGGAGCAGAGGCATGCACTGGAAGAGGCTTTTCTCGCTCATCGCTTGAAGGTGATATGCTGCACGCCCACACTCGCTATGGGTGTGTCGCTACCCGCAAAAGCGGTGCTCATCAGGAATTATAAGTTCTTCACGCCCGGGCGTGGAACGGAGCCGATGCCTGTATGCTGGGTGAAGCAGGTATTTGGGCGCGCTGGCAGACCGGAACATGACGATTACGGGCTGGGACTGATAGTGGCGAGGGACGAAGCGGAACGCCGTGAGATAGAGCAGACATATATAAACGGGGAACCTGAGCGGATAGAATCGCAATTCTCGCAGGATAGCCTCGCAGAACAGATACTCGCCACCATCGTTGCCGGTGCACGCAGTGCAGAGCAGATAGAGCAGTTCCTCGATAGCACATTCTATGCATATCAGGAAGGAGCGAAAGTGGCGGTATTTAAAGAACAGTTAAATGAGATACTACTGGATTTGGAGTCAGCAGGGCTCATAAGAATGGACAAAGATAAGGAGGAGATAAGACCAACGGGGTTCGGCACTCTCGCATCCAGGCTGTATCTATCTGTAAATTCCGCATTGGACCTCAGGGAAGGTCTAACATGCTTCAAATTCCAATCACGACCCATGACCAGTATATCAGATTTTGAACTCCTGCTGCTTCTATGCAGATGTGAGGAAGTGCCACCTTTAAGGGTGAAAGAAGCACTTACGATTGCTACCAGCCTCACTGAGAATCTCGAGCTGGTGTATGCCTCCAGGTATGCTCTCGGTAGCGCTATCGTGGCACATGCGTGGATAGACGAGATGAGCTATCAGGAACTGAAGTCAGAATTCGGTGTTTATCCCGGTGAGGTGCATACCAGCCTCTATGTGCTGGAATGGCTGAGTCATGCCGCCGCGCGCATAGCACATTATCTCGGTCTCGAACCGGTGTATGCCAGACTGGACGAATTGGAAGAGAGGATAAGACACGGTGTCAGGCATGATTTACTGGACCTGGTCAAAATAAGGGGCGTTGGCAGGGTAATAGCGCGGAATCTGTATTCTGCGGGCTTCAGAACGCATGAAGAAGTGGCAAAAGCAGACCTGACACGGCTGAAGCGCATCCCGGGCGTTGGCTCACGACGAGCCACGAAGCTGAAGGAAGAAGCGCTGATGGTGAAGACCAGGAGTGCATAGCAGGAATATTGAATAAC
>JAGGRS010000114.1 GCA_021159475.1 Candidatus Methanophagales archaeon | reverse complement strand
TGTTTATCACCACTCCAAAAGGTATCTTCAGCGCTCTAAGGACTTCAACTGCGAGTTTCAGGTCATACAGTCCAAACGGTGTGGGCTCTGTAACGAGAATACAGTAATCACTATCCTGAACAGATGCAATGACCGGGCATGAAGTGCCAGGCGGGGAATCAATAATCACCGTCTTCTCAGGTCTGAGCTCATCCTTCACTCGGTCTATCAATGGTGTTGCTCTCACCTCACCAATCTTCAGCACGCCATAAACGAGTTCTATGCCGTCGCTTCTGTATCGCTTGATAACCCCTATCTCATGTGGCACCTCTCTAATCGCATCTCGCGGGCAGACCATGGAGCATAACCCGCAGCCATTACACAATTCGGGGAAGAGCATGACCCTCCGCACCTGCCCGGAGAGCACAACAATCGCATTATATTCACATGCGGAAGCGCATTTACCGCAGTAATCACAGTGTTCCTCATCAACCTCCGGTATCAATCTGTGCACCGGCTCCACCTCCTCTTCTCCTTCGCCCGGGTTGAAGAATATATATGCGTTCGGCTCTTCAACATCGCAATCCAGTAGCTGGACATCGGTTGATAGCGATAGTGCGAGATTTACCGCCACTGTCGTCTTTCCCGTGCCTCCTTTACCACTCGCTACCGATATAATCATTCTTTTTACCTGATATTCTATTTCTATTCGTATTCAGAAGTTATCAAATTAAACTAAACCAGACCAATGACCTCATCCCGGACGTAATTTATGAAATCGTCCTTCGTCGCCTTACTGAAGATTGTTACAACGCCGTTACGGGTTAGTCCCACCACCAGTCCATACCTTCTGGACTTCAACACGATATACCATATCTTACCGTGCTTCAGATGTTCCGCATAGAGCGATGTATCAGCCAGAGCGGAGCCATAGAGCGAAAGTTTCCTCACGTTCGGGATATCAACATCGTCGAAGAATATCACCTTTGTATCCTCGAAGTTATCCTCGTGGAAACGAACAAATCGAGAAGGCTCTATTCGCACCTCTACTATCCTCGATGTGGTCATGAAGAGTATCTTGCTCAACTGATTGGCGATATTGTTCGCCCTTGCCTTCTTCTCCATAATGGTGAGCACAACTCTATGTTTATCCGCTTGCTCAACGAAGAAGAAAGGCGCTTCCAGCGTCCGTGGCACATGTATCAACTCGCCACGATGGTAGACACCCACGAGCTCGTCCTGGACGAAAGTGCCAAATAACAAGTCTCCGGTCAGGTGCAGGTCTTTTATCTCGGTGAGCAAACTGATACCCTGCTCCTTATCCTCGCGCCTGAAACCCTTCAATTTGCTCGCTATCACCCGCAGTGCTATATCCCCCTTCCCCCCTTCGCCCTCAATCATGAACAATTTCCCGGCTATCACCATCGCAATCACATCTCCTCCGGCGCTTCTATACCGAGCACAGAGAGAACCTCACTCAAGACCCGCTTCGTGCATTCCACGAGCACCAATCTCGCTTCTCTCAATTCTTCCCCGGCATTCAGCACAGGGCAATTCTTATAGAAGATATTGAAGACTTCAGCGAGCTCTCTCGCATATCGGGCAACCAGATGCAGTTTCAGCTCGGAAGCCGCTCTCTCCATTACATACTCAAACATTGCAAGCTTCTTTATCAGTTCCACCTCGCTATTAGCCC
>JAGGRS010000038.1 GCA_021159475.1 Candidatus Methanophagales archaeon | reverse complement strand
AGGTATCTTATATCAAACCGGGTAAATGATGGTGGCGATGGTGGCTTATACTTATACTCATACTTATACCTCGGGATACCCCAATTCAAGCTTCAGCTCCGCCCATCGCTCATCAGAGATTTTGAACCCGTTTTCCTGCGGCGAGTCCATTACTTCTCCTATCTGCAATGCCACTGCCACCATGAGGAGGAACAAAACGACTGCAATCCCGGGTCCTATCCCCACCTGCCCGCTCATCAGGAAGATGTAATTATTCATTGCAGCCACTGCTCCACTCACAGCGAAGACCGATAGGAACCCGGCTGTTGTCCAGTGCATGCCCTCTCTTTTATAAAGCAGAAAAGGCACGGATAGTATCAACACGGCGGCAAGAACCTTAAAAGTAATGAACCCTGCCATTCCCTGCGTGAGGAATAGCACTCGCATCAGCGGGTTGAATTCCGCACCCGCGCCGAACTTCTCCATCATGAGCGCCGCAGTAACCGCATCGAGGAATCCGAAAGTCAATATTCCCGTTACGAATAGTGCGGTATGTATGTATCTCCATGAGTATGACCTCCATGAGTATGATGGACTATCTTTTGTATCTCGCATCATATAATAAACGATAATAAAAAATAGCCCTATTTAAGACTGTCTACTGCTTATAGAATTTTATAAGAGTTTTTCATGTATTTTAGCAATCATCTGTTATATATTTTGAGTGTTGAGAAATGGGGGGCAAAAAGATTTGATAACGGAAGAAGACTTATCAATCGATGAGCTCGTGAGGAAGATGAAAAAGCCGGAGATAGGTGTCATTGTTTCATATCTTGGAATGGTGCGAGATGAAGATAGTGAGATAAAAGGGATGGAAATAAGGATAAGCGAGGGAGAGGCAGGGGAAGAGCTTGAAAATCTAAAGAGAAAAGCGTTGGATAAGTTTGACATCGAAGCGGTGGAAATAGTTCATCGAGAAGGTTCATTGAAGGTTGGTGATAACATCACACTCATTCTGGTGGGAGCAAAGCACCGAAAGGAGGCGTTTAGAGCTTGTGAATATCTTATAGATGTGTTGAAGATGACCAAGGCGATAAGGAGGCGGGAATTGAGACAGAAGTGAAAGGTCGAAATATCGGGTTAAGACCTGGTGAGTATGGAGGCAAAAGCTGTATTTTGCGGCGCTTTATTTTTATACATACGGTGTGAGCCCCAACTTAATGGTGTCATCGGTAACGACAGTTTCCAGGCAATGCAATCCGGTTGCAGGACGAACGCCGTAGAGGACGACCGCGGTATCGAGTTCAGCCAGTTTCAGATAAGTGCTCGAGAGATGCGTCAGTTCCCCGCACAATTCAAGCTTTGGATTCACACCCAGCACCACCACGTTCCCCGCTGCTCTCGTCTCTGTCATCACAGTGGATAGCCATTTCACCATGGTTCCCAGTTTCCCTTTTTCTTTCAACTGGTATGGATGCTCTAACATGTCTGTTCCGATAGATGTCAGCACAGGTGGCTCCAATTCTGAAACAAAGCTTCTAATTATGTCCCAATCCAATTCTATTGACTTACCCTCCAGAAATCTCACGTTCTCGCTTGCACCATACTCCCTTCTGGCGGGACCTATCTCAAAGACCGTCATATATCTTTGATAATCCTCCTCGCTTACGAACGGAAGCAACTGTCGTCTTAAGTGCCTCTC
>JAGGRS010000248.1 GCA_021159475.1 Candidatus Methanophagales archaeon | reverse complement strand
GAGCAAGAGGAGAGGAGATGAAGATAAAATTCCTTGGCGGTTGTAACGAGGTCGGTCGTTCTGCGATATTGATCGATGATAAGATAGTAATGGATTATGGGCTCAGACCTTCCGAGCCACCGGAAGTGCCACTTGAGAGCGCTTTCCCAAAGTCGGTTATTTTATCACATGCACACCTTGACCACTCGGGTATGGTGCCGAGTTTAATGCCCGCGAACAAGAAGCGAGTGCCCGATGTATATGTGACATCGGTGACTGGCGATTTGACTCAGCTCCTTAGCAAGGACACGATAAAGATAGGCAGGGAGCAGGGCTTTTCTCTCTTCGATGAGGACAATATCCGGAGGATGAACCGGCATACGCACACGGTGAATTATGGCGAGCGAATCATACTGGACGGCTCTGATTATGATGCGGAATATGAGTTCACATTATACAATGCAGGGCATATACCGGGTAGTTCATCAATATACCTGAGGAAAGAGAGTGAGGATATAAGCCTCTTCTACACGGGTGATATAAAACTTGGTGCAACTCGATTGATAAACAGTGCTCAACCCGCTGAATACCCTCCATCCGACATCTTACTGATAGAGAGCACATACTATGGCAGGGAGCACCGGGACAGGAAGGAGCAGGAGCGTGAATTTGTTGATTCTGTAAAAGAGACGGTAGAGTCCGGTGGTAATGCGATTGTGCCCTGTTTCGCGGTGGGCAGGACGCAGGAGATAGTGATGATACTCCATTCTTACGGTATTACTCCTTATGTGGATGGTATGGGTCTGAGTGTATTCAGCCTGTTCAAGCACCACCCGGAATTTTTAAAGGATGCGAAAGCGCTAAATGATGCCTTCGCCGATGCCATCTTTGTGAACTCGAAGAAGCGCAAGAAAGCTCTCTCCGAACCTTCCGTTATCGTTACCACCGCAGGTATGCTCAATGGAGGACCGGTGCTGTATTATCTGGAGAAGATACAAGAGGACCCGAAGAGCAAAATTCTACTCACCGGCTATCAGATAGAAGGGACGAATGGCAGGCGATTAATTGAGCAGGGGTGTGTGGAGACGGATGGGGGAGTGATGAAGGTGAATGCGAGTGTGGAGCAGTATGATTTCTCCGCACATGCGGGCGACTCGGAGTTGAAGGAGCTGGTGGCTCGGTTCTGTAATTCCGGTACAGAGATTGTATTCCCTGTGCATGGTGAGCACACAGAGGAGTTCGCATCATGGGCGAGAGATAAATTCGGCTGTGAAGCAATCGCACCTAAGAACGGAGAGGAGTTCATAATAAAATAAAAATAAAAGGAGGCGCCGGTAGTGTAGCGGTATCACAGGGGCTTGCCAATCCTCAATCACAAATCAAAGAGCCTCTCATGGTGGGTGAGAAGGAGTAAATAGCCTCTAACCCGGGTTCGAATCCCGGCCGGCGCATATCCATATCTTATAGACCCTCCACAATCTTACCCAAATTCTTATCCGCTCTCCTCTGCTTCAATCTCGCCACTCGCACAATCTCACGCTTATCCACCTCTGTACTCCGGTAGTCGGTCATTTCAAGGAGCTCTCTACCCTTTTTAGAACGCACAATCACCGTTGAATACCCATCCGGACTGCCAACCGAGCCAATAGAGATGTCCGCCAGTCGCGATACGAAGTCGGTGCAGAATGCGCAACCTTCACGAA
>JAGGRS010000203.1 GCA_021159475.1 Candidatus Methanophagales archaeon | reverse complement strand
CTGACTACCAGTGTGGGATATATCTTCAGGTAATCGGGCATGAATCGGTGGTCATAGAAGATACGGTCGAACATGCGCTTATCCTCCTCTATTGAGGAGCCGGGCAATCCGAGCATCAGGTGAAAGCCCACCTTCAAGCCGGAGTTCCTCAACCTCAGGGTCGCTTCTATTGTATCCTCTACGGTATGCCCACGCTTTATCCCCTCCAGTATATCATTCCTCACATGCTGCACACCCAGTTCGACCTTCGTGGCGCCCATCTCCAGCATCTGGTCTATCTCTCTCTCACGTGCATAATCCGGTCTCGTCTCAAATGTGATGCCGACATTTCTCACCTCTCGCTGCCGTGCCTTCCCGAAGTCTTTCATTGCGTTTAAGCACTGCTGGACGAACCAGCGTTGATAATGGCGGGGTCTCGCAGTCAGTGTGCCGCCCATCAGGATAAGTTCCACCTTCTCAAAATCATGCCCTATCTCCTCCAGCTGGTGCAGTCTCACAGTTACCTGCCTGTAAGGGTCATAGTTACATTGAGCAGCTCTGATAGCTGCGGGTTCTTTACCTACATAGCTCTGTGGCGACCCGAAACTGGAATAAGGACCACCAGGGCACATGATACACCGCCCATGAGGGCATGGATATGGAGAGGTCATAACAGCGACGGGAGCGACGCCCGATGCGGTCCTCATACGTTTACGCTTAAGGTTCTCTCTCAATTCGCTGCCACTGAACCTCAGCACATCGGAATTCTTCGGGATGTGACACAGGTTATATCTCGCACTTATCTCCTTCTTCGCACGGTTTATACTCTCAGGCTCTGTCAGCCCCTCCTTCCGTATCCGCTCTGCTATTTCCCGGCATGCAATCTCGTATGTTGCGGTGGTTTCCATGCCCCTCTCTATATGTATCCTCTTGTCTCTTCTTGCTCGCGTTCACGCCTCTCCCGCATCGCGCGTTTCTCCTCCTCCCGCATCGCTTCCTCCCTCAGCTTGCTCTCCACCCTGCTCTTCGCTTCTAATATGGAAGTGTCCACCTCGAGCTGTAATATCT
Organism: Candidatus Methanophagales archaeon; assembly: GCA_021159475.1. Taxonomy (GTDB): domain Archaea; phylum Halobacteriota; class Syntropharchaeia; order Alkanophagales; family Methanospirareceae; genus G60ANME1. The sequence goes on along the minus strand of JAGGRS010000203.1, from coordinate 648 downwards.
CGTTCAGCTTGACCAGCAGTTCCGATGCCGCTGTATAATCAGGATACTCGGGGTCTGCCGCGTTCTGGCTCGTGCATGCGAATAAACAAACTCCTTCTATACCCTTATCATGTCCCATCGCAGTTACAAGCCCGGAGAAGCCTATAAACCTGTCCACATTCGTTCGCTTAATCCCATAAGCCTGCATCTCCACCAGCAGATGGGTGTCGGTTGCGCAACACCTGATTCCCTCTTCTATCACCTGTGCACCGAGCGAAAACAGCCTCTTTACGTGGAACTCACGCAGCAAATCCGTTACCTTATCAGCGAGCAGATATTGGTTTTGGGGATTATATGCCTGGTAGCCATCCACGATAATAATACTTTTCTTCTTTAATAGATAGAATCGCACACACGGGAGCTCCACAATGCCGCCTCTGCCTATCTCCACGCCCGCAGCGGATGGCGGAGCGAGATAGGAGGGTCCATAATAGACCCCCGGCAGTCCATAGGAATACAGCTCCAGGAGCAATTGAGGCTTCAGCCTCGCTATAAGTTCCTTTATCACTATTTTACCAACTGACCTCAGTCCAGAAGCCCCAACTATCGCTATCTCCGCCTTCAATCTTTCATTATCATCAGTCCGATGGTGCACCCATATCCTTCTCG
>JAGGRS010000167.1 GCA_021159475.1 Candidatus Methanophagales archaeon | reverse complement strand
GCAGCAGGAAATAAGCGATATAGATATTCTTGTTGAGTTTGAAGAACCGATGGGCTGGGAGATCGTGGATTTACATGAATACCTTGAAGAAGTTCTTGGTGTGAAGGTGGATCTGGTCACAAAGGGAGCGGTGATGAGGAAACCTCTTTTATGGCAGTCTATCAAGGAGGAACTGATAAATGTCTAAAAGGGACCTGAGATTATTTCTGATGGAAATACTGGAAGCTATAGAGAAGATCGAAAGATACATTGATTCACTTTCTTTTGAGGACTTTGTGAAGAACGAGATGGTGGTAGACGCAGTTATTAGAAACCTTGAAATCGTAGGAGAGGCTGCATTTTCGGGTTTTGCATTCTGACATACCAGCCTGAATCTCCTATTCACCATGCTTACGATTCACGGCAACAATCAACGGATTGGCGTTCCCTTTCAGCCTGCTGACGAAATAGCCGCCATAGCGGTCGATTCTGTCGAAGAGGGGGTACTTGAAGTATCGAGATTCGTGCAACCTGATAATCGTGCTGTCCTGGATAACCAGATCCTTAAAACGATTCAATTTATCGCCCAAAACCACTTATGCTCAGTTTCACACCTGCTTTCTCCTCGTATTTCCGCTTCAGTCCCCGGATAGTGCTCAGAAAACGCACACCGAATCCAAGCGTTAACATCCAGAAAAGGATAACCGGGTCAATTTTACACTCCCTTATAACAAATCCGCTCTCTCGTGCAGTATTTCTTTAAAAATCCTCTGGAAACATCTCCACAATGGCTTCCACCGTGGGGTCTGTTCCCTTCTCATCATTTAAATTCATATATCGTATCACGTATAAAATAGTCAGTTTTATAGCTTAAAAAGTTCAATAGTTGGAATCACAATCTCTTATCTCTTATCCGAACACCTATGGAAGACCATTATTGTCTAATTGATTGTGGACATGAACACACCCCTCTTTATGGAGTCACCTGGACTCTATTAAGAAGTATAGTGACTGACCCATTGCTAAAAGCGATAAAAGAGGCTTTTCATATGACATAAGGACATAAGCGAGCAAAAATAACCACCGGTATCCATTCGCCATCCACGAGCAAATCCAGTGATCTGCCTATCTTTAGACCCTCTTTGCAAAAATGCTGTATGTAGCAGTATCCATAGAGGATAGAGAAGATAAAGACGAAGAGATAGCGGTGAAAAAAGCCCGAGAGATAAGAAATTAGGAGCCATGGTATGAGTGTCGAGTTGAGGACGAGAAGCAGATTCTTCGTTCTCTCTCTACCGAATACCACCGGGATTGTTCGGACTCCACTCTCTCTATCCCCTTCTATGTCTCTGATGTCAAATGCGATTGAACCGATAAAGACCCTGATGAAAAAGAAATAAAAAGTTGACATGGTTTGTGTGGAATTCCTGGATGAAACGGCTAAAGGAAGAAAACTCCCTGCCACTGCCCATGATAATGCGATTACGATATTTTTTATGCCCACTATGTCTTTCAATCTGAAACGCGATATTCTTATACTGTATACAACACCGATCAACATGGGGAAAAGGATTACAAAAATGGCGAGGCGGTCTTGTATAAACGAGAGGAATAGAGCAGCGACATAGGAAATTACTATGGCATAAGCAATGAGCTTTTTATTCCTGCCAATAAACCCCGCCCTTTCTGGTAAATTTATTGAATCTTCCTTTATATCTGTTAATT
>JAGGRS010000158.1 GCA_021159475.1 Candidatus Methanophagales archaeon | reverse complement strand
GATAGCCCGAAGAGGGGGATATTGCCCATGGCAAAATAGAGAATGAGTATGGCGATAGTAACCAGAAGTCTTGTTTCAAGCGGGACATGCCTTTTTGGACGTTCAACCATCGGGATTTTACTTAAAAGTGGTGCTAACTTCAATTTTAACTTATATCCCCATCTTTTCACTCACGAGTTCACTCCCCCTTGCTATCCTATACCAGTATACTATGTATTTTATTTAAGTAACCTCTAACAGGGTAGTTATTATGATACTATCAAATCTAAGAATAGTACTCAGGGACCTCGGAAGCATCCTCGTCATACTGGGCGTGCTGATATTCTCACTGCTTGGCGTTGCATGCTACTTCCGTGAGGATGTGATAATGCCAGTTGTAACCGCTGGCTCTGGAGTTACACTCCTTGGGTTATTATTCAGATACCTCTTCAGGTATGCAGGAGAGCCCGAATACAAGCATGCAATGATATGTGCAGCACTGGTATGGCTGGTCGTTCCTGCTTTTAGTGCAATCCTGTTCATCTGGATAGAGGGCATGAGCCCCCTGGATTCCTATTTTGAGGCGATGTCTGGCTGGACAGGAACGGGTCTGACGATGATTACTCATCCATCGGGACTCACTCATACAATCCAGTTCTGGCGCAGTCTGATGCAGTGGGTGGGTGGTGTAGGTGTGATTGTCCTGATGCTCTCCATTCTGGCACGCCCGGGCACAGGTGCATACGCACTTTACAAAGCGGAAGCGCGGGAGGAGCGGATAAAACCGAGCATCGTATCCACAGTGCGAATGACATGGTGGATATATCTATTTTTGACCTCCATAGGGATAATTCTCTTCTTTATCGCGGGTATGAAGCCCTGGGAAGCGCTGAATCACGCAATGACCGCAATTGGCACCGGCGGATTTACAATCACTGATAACAGCATCGCCACATATAACAGCCTTATCATCGAACTGGCAATCATTCCGATAATGGTTCTCGGAGCGATACCATTTTTGGTGCATTACAGGGTGCTGAAGGGCGATGTGAAGTCATACTTCAAGGATACGCAGTGTATAGCCTTTATTGTCGTATTCTTTATCCTCCTCACACCGCTATTAGCCGCTAATTGCGTTATGCAAAGCCATGGGCTCTTAAGTGCCATACGCTATTCTGTCTTCCAGCTCATCTCCGGGATGACCTGCACGGGTTTTCAGACGATACCTGTGCACGGCTGGTCATTACCCGAATTGCTCATCATGTGTGTAGCCATGCTAATAGGAGGAGGGACGGGCTCAACTGCGGGAGGCGTGAAACTATTAAGGGCTGTAGTGGCATACAAGTGGATAAAATGGTCTTTGAGGCGTAATTTCTTACCGCCCAAAGCGATAATCAGCGTTAGGCTGGGTGATAGATTACTGGAGAAGGAGGATATGACGAAGATATTCTCGGAAGCGAGTTTGATCATTATCCTCTGGCTCATTTTCCTCTTTATAGGCATTTGTGTCCTGTCTGCGGTGGCGGGTTCTCAGTATCAGCTGGGAGCAATCATATTTGAGGTGGCATCGGCGCAGGGCAATGTGGGGCTTTCTGCCGGGGTGGCGAATCCGGGCTTGCCATACATGGGTAAGATAATGTTGATATTAAACATGTGGGTGGGGCGTTTGGAGATAATACCGGCTCTGATGCTGTTCAGGGCGTTAATAAGAGGATTTGAACCCATTTAA
>JAGGRS010000136.1 GCA_021159475.1 Candidatus Methanophagales archaeon | reverse complement strand
TGTAAGACCTACGACGGCATAGAAGCATACCTCAAGTCAAATACTTTCCCAAATCCCCCGGTTAGCTCTTCAACAAGAAATAATTTACCCCCGCCTGAGATAATCCGAAGGATAGTATCTTGGTTTACGGTGACTTTTGGGATGAAGCCCAAATTCGTGGAGGTGATAATCTTCCCAGCCCATCGCATCCTGAATAGCAACGTGTAAATCCCAAAATTGGTATACCTTATCAAATCTTTTTTCATCAAAGCTCCCTCCTCATATTAAAAATATGTATCTTTATTCATATCTTTATTCCGGACCCTCTCAGTAGACTCTGCGTAGTGACCCTCATGCTCCTTTTCCAGACAATCTTCACATAGAAGCACTTTTCTTCCTTTCTCTTCCGAGCATTCAATACAACGTGGCAATGGTCTTCTTTCCTTCTCTCTTGCACCTCTCACAATAACGATACCTTGGCTTGTTCTGAGAAATCACACGCGGATATTCAGCGCCCTCTTCTGCTTCCACCATCTTCTCCAGAGTGATAATATGCTGGATTTCATCGCCGAAGTCATAGACATACCCCAATTTATCACCTTCTGATAAACCAAGTTGCTCAATCCGCATCTCCGCACCGCTGCCACCTCCATCGGGGTCAATCTCACCGAAGCCGCCCCGTGACCATTCACCCATAAAGAATTCGCTTAGATGATCCCACGTATCATGATCGAACGCGATACGAATGATATGATCGAAATCGGCGAGTGTCTGGTCACCTTTGATCTCAATGCGGCGCCAAAGCCCTTTCCGATACTTCAAAGCAACCTTGAATACATACACCTTCTCCATACCTCTTTACAAAAAATATTGTCCTTAGTATATTCGCCTAACGGTTGGGGCGTATCTGAAGTTCCCCCAAAGGGGAATTTGGGCGTAAGCGATAACCAAAGCCAGATACGCTCTGTTAGCTGAAGTGCTATTCATTTTTCGTAATAGGCCAATTAGGACACAAACTTAACAACTGCCATGCACTCTTTCCATCCCTTTTCAATAGGCATAAATTTATCTCCGGATGATTTTAAAAATACTCAGAGAGATATCTCAAGAATGGGAGGCGCCATGAAAAAATTACCCGCCACTTCCGATAACACCGGACATACGGCTACGATGCTTCGCACCTCCGCCCAAATTCGGCAGAGCCAAACTTTGTAAGTCCGCAAGACGTTGTGCGACATGCCGCTTCACATCAATTTCGCTCTCGAATTCAAACCGCAGGACCTTATCCTTGAACCATCAAACTTTAAGAAAGTTTGATCAAATTTGCTTCGCTAATTTCCTATACTACTATATGTCTAACAACATTTAAAAGGGAGACTACCGCAAATTTCACATACTCGCCAAAAAATCCCACTACCGCTGATAACATTTCTTTCAATGCCTCATCATCTTACGACCCTGATGGAAATATAGCCTCTTACGAGTGGGACTTCGGCGATGGAAATACGAGCAGTGGTGAAATTGTTACACATCGTTACACAACTGCAGGAACCTATATAGTAAACCTGACGGTTACGGATGATGATGGAGCCACCGGTTGGATAACTAAGAACGTTGCTGTAATTGTCACAGTGATAACGACCTGTGAAGAGCTGCAAAATATACATCGGCGGTAAAGAGTATGATTTAGAAAATGTAACAATAGGTGTTAAAGTTGCGTCAATGCTCTCGGAGTGGTAAG
>JAGGRS010000055.1 GCA_021159475.1 Candidatus Methanophagales archaeon | reverse complement strand
GTGTAGAGAACTGAGGTGAGACCGCGCCAGTTCTATAATCCACTCTGGAAGCTATTGTGCCACCGGTAGAGAGAATAGAGAGCTGTGGCAAATCCCCCCTCTCCTTTACTTTTACTTTTATTTCACCCTCATGCTCCTTCTTTCGTGCCTCGCCGATAACCTCTATCTCCGCATCTTCTGCCCGTATCCCGATATTGTATCCGTTATCGAGCTTGATGACCAGATTGGAGGTGGTTGAAGGCATTACAACCCCCTCGTATGTTACTGACTCCTTCTTTACACGCACACGCATCCCTTCTCGTAATCTTAACTCCGTCATTGTTATCTTTATTTGATGCCGGAAGATAAAATAGAATGTGAGAAAGAAATAAAAAGACAGGATGGCGGAGCGAGAGCGAGAAGGAGAAAGAGAACTGAGAGCACTGGAATCCAGGATAAGGGAATGCAAGCTCTGTGAATTGTGGAAGACGAGGACCAATCCTGTCATTGGTGAAGGCTCGATATATAGTGGAATAATGTTTATAGGGGAAGCGCCGGGCTATTATGAGGATTTACAGGGCAGACCTTTTGTTGGCAAAGCCGGGCGGATTCTTGATGAATTACTGCATTCGGTAGCACTGGAAAGAGCAGATGTGTATATAACCAATGTATTGAAATGCCGACCGCCGGGTAACAGGAATCCAAAACCGCATGAGATAGAAGCCTGCACTCCCTATCTCGATTCCCAGCTCGCGATTATAGAACCCAGGATAATCGTTACGCTTGGTAGCTTCTCACTGAGCTACATCTTCCACAAATTCGGCTTGAAGCCCGATAAGATAAGCAAGATACACGGCAAAGTCTTCACTGTTAGCACCATATCGGGCATCAAGAAGATTATATCACTCTATCATCCCGCGGTAGCCACTTACAATCCAGGTATGAAGGAGATACTGATGGAAGATTTCAAACGGCTTGCTGATTGTTTATGCTTATGATTCGCTTTGCTATTCGCTTCACGCCCATGACTGAGGGTGCACTATCTGGTAGATCGAGGAGCGGCTTACCAATGAGATCGTATTCCTCTATCAGTCTGTCAAAAGGTATTATATCCTCTATCTCTATCCCATACTTCTTCGCTTCTGCCCTTATGCGCCCTTCTGCACCCGCGGGTATCTTATTCGCTATTGTAAATATCCGCCGCACATCAACTTCTATCTCGCTCGCAATCTCCTTCAGTCGCAGTGCCGTCTTTATACTCTTCAATGTCATATCCACTACGGCAATTATGACATCAACATCCCTGGTCGTTCGCCGGCTGAGGTGCTCCAAGCCCGCTTCACAGTCTATCACTGTATAGTCGTAGTTCTTCGCCAGTGTGTCTATAGCCATGCGCAATATATGATTCACCGGGCAGTAACAACCCGGTCCCTCAGGGCGACCCATAACCAGCAGGTCAAAATAGTCCTCTTCCTCTATTATCTCCGCTATCTTACCCTCAAACTCCGTCCTGAGGTCAAGCGTAACATCCCGCTGCTTCTTCTCCAGTAACTCCTCCCTTATGTCTCCCACACTCTTATTGCATGATATACCGAGCGCATCGGGCAGGTTGGAATCGGCATCGGCATCCACCGCCAGTATGCATATATCCCCATCCCCGCCACTGTTCGCCGATTCTTTTAGCTCTCTTATCAATAGAGCCGAGATAGCTGTCTTACCCGTACCGCCCTTACCTGCTACTGCTATTACGCCCCCTCTTCTCATCGTTTAT
>JAGGRS010000020.1 GCA_021159475.1 Candidatus Methanophagales archaeon | reverse complement strand
GAATGGACAAGAAGAGAGCGAGGATGCTGGTGAAGAAGTATGATGTCTTTGCCGCTGATGCATCCCTGATGGCTCAGATAGGGAGGAGTCTTGGAACCATTCTTGGACCGAGAGGCAAGATGCCCACTCCGATACCTCCGGGGGTTGACCCAACGCAGATACTGATGAGATTGCGGCGAACCGTGAATATAAAGTCAAAGACCCCCACATTCTGGGTGAGTATAGGGCGTAAGGGCATGGATGCGAGAGCCATTGCAGAGAACGCAGCGGCAGTGATAAAAGCGGTTGAGTCGCATCTGGAACGCGGGTGGCAGAACATCGCTTCCATTTACATGAAGACGACGATGGGGCACGCAGTGAGGGTGGTGTGAGATGAAGAAGCGATTAAAGAGGGGAAAGGCGTGGAGGAAGGAGCAGATAGCGCTTATAGCAGACCTTATCAGGTCGTATAAGACGGTGGGTATAGCGAAGGTGAGGGGAATAGGAGCCCGTCAGCTTCAGCGGCTGAGGCGAGAATTGCGTGATAATGCCCGATTGCGTGTCTCCAAGAATAGCCTGATTGCCCTATCGTTCAGGGATAGCGGTATGGAGGAGATGACCGATTACATAGATGACCAGATGGCGCTGATATTCACGAATCTCGGGGCTTTTGAGCTCTACCGACTGACAGAAGCGAGTAAGATACCGGCGCCTATAAAAGCAGGTGCGGTTGCACCGCATGATATAGTGCTCGAGGCGGGACCCACGGAGCTCAAGCCAGGACCGGTGGTCGGTGAATTACAGAACCTCGGCATACCCGCAGGTATAGCGGGCGGTAGGGTGGAGATAAGGAAGAGGACGGTGGTGGTGAAGGAGGGTGAGCGCGTAACACCGGAGGTAGCAGAGATATTAGCCAAGCTCGGAGTCTATCCTGTGAAGGAGGGACTTGATCTGGCTGCGGTCTATGAGCGCGACACTGGTGTGCTATTCAAGCCAGAGGTGCTCCGCAAAGAGCCGTCAGAATATATATCAGAGCTATGTGAAGCGGCAAAGAGGGCTATATCGCTCGCAACGAACCTGAAGTATGTCTATCCCACCAGCTTCACCATACGCGATTTATTGATAGAAGCGAGTATGAAATCACAGGCTCTCGCGGTTTATATCGCGTATCCAGCACCGCAAACGATAAGACCGCTACTCCAGAAGGCGCATGTAGCGGCGATGAATCTCGGGTTGAACGCCTGTATATACAACAGGGAGACGATACCGTATTTGATGCGAAAGGCGCAGATGGAGGCGAAAGCGCTGGGCGAGGCTGCTGGCTGGGTATCTTCTTCAGTATAATTCGCTATAAGGCAGGCAACAGTTAAGGAATTAGCTCCATCCACCAGCTACCATTCGCCAATCTTCTGTAATTCCTCCTTTGAGTTAATACCCAACGAAACCACCATCCCTACCAAACCTGGAGATGGCAGTCTATTATCGCCAAACTACCTTCCAACAGCGAATACATTTGTTTGATTGAGCGACTGGGGAATGTTTCAGAAGCGTGTAGACGGTGAAAGAAGCGGATAGCGCAGTAGATATGGAAGGAACATTGCACAACCCCAAAAGCTTCAAGATGTGCTTCTCCCCCAATCTTTATCCATTTAGATAATATCTATTATCAAAAAATAAGCTTTTAAATAGACATTCTTCAACAATATAACTCGGTGACGAAAAGATGCATATATCAGACGGCATATTGACGCCAGAGTGGTGTTTAGTATGGTTTGCAATCGCCATACCCTTTATAG
>JAGGRS010000199.1 GCA_021159475.1 Candidatus Methanophagales archaeon | reverse complement strand
TATATTAGTGCCACATATCCCCTTTAACCAGCTCTGATTGTCCACCAGCCTTATATCTTGCCGCCAGTTCATCGTTCATCAAATTTAAAGTTTATCGCATTTCATTCGCAAGCCCAAAATCGCACTTCATTTGTTTATTCCAATTATAGAGCGTGTAGAATAATTATTTGTAGCATAAATATCATTTTATGGTGATTGTGAGATTAAAAGAGACAAAAGTGAGGGTTACATGAAATTCAGTGAAGAGCATGCCTTTGGTATGCTTATAGCCAAATACGGAGACGAAGTGACCTCGCGTACCCCAAAGATGGCGAGAAATATGATAATTTTAAAATAGGACCTATAATATTTTTCCTACAAGCCGATTTTTTCGTGTTACCACAGAACTTCCGGATAGTTTTGGTTTTCCCGCGCATGATTTTTATCCCTCTCCCTTTTATCCCTTCACCTTTTGCCTCTACACCCGCATTTGTTTAGATGCCTGAAATCGTAACTAACCCCCTTCTTATAAGGATTATTGCCTATGACCACCTTCAATTCTCGCATATTTTGCGATTTTGTTTAATTTCGGCTTTCTTCTCTTCATTTACTCCAGAACCAAATTTCTCGAATCTATAATCTGACCCATTAGAACATTGGTTGACCACAGGACAATGCCGATTTGCGATAATCTTTAATCGTCACCGTAAGCCCTTATTCACAAGCTCCACAACATCATACACTCTCGTTCCCTTCCCCTCTTTCTCCGCCGCCTCTCTCAAGTTCCGTTTACAGAACGGGCACGCACTCACAAGTGCTTCAGCACCTGCTTCTCTCGCCTCCTTCAGCCGTTCGGTAGCACACCACAGTGCGAACCCATCATAAGCGGACTTCACGCCACCACCGGAGCCGCAGCACCATGCCTGCTCCCTCTCGCGCTTCATCGGCTTTATCTCTGCCACTTCGCTCAGAACCGTTCTTGGCTCGTCATATATGCCCAAATCCCTGCCTAAATGACAGGGGTCGTGATAAGCCACCTTCATATCGCCCTTATTCAGGTTCATACCATCCCCCAATCGCCGTGCCAGGAACTCCGTAGCGTGCACCAGTTCAACACCCATATCGGGATAATTCATCTTGAACGTCTTCATACAGCCGGGGCAAGTAAAAACAACGGTCTTTGCACCACTCTTCTTTATCTCTTCAACGTTGTGCGCCACGAGCTCCTCCGCCGCCTCTACCTGTCCCGTTCTGAATAATACAGAGCCACAGCACCATTCTTCATCCATCACCTGATACTTTATACCCAGTTTATTGAAGATTGCGAGCATGGCATCTGCAATCTCCGGCACTCGGTATCGTGCAGTGCAGCCGATATAATAGAGGACATCGGCATTACTGTCGGTTGATTTCGCATCGTATTTGTATTTCTCGCCATACGCATTCCTCGTTTCTTTTATCTTCGCCGCAATAGCCCTGTGCTCATCGAGAATCCAGCCCTTAGTTGCTATCTCGTGCCGCATCGCTTCAAACAGTTCCGGTGCGCCCAGCTCCACGTTCGTTATCTGCTTGCACTTCTCGTAACACGCTCCGCATACCGTGCAGGCGTATATCGCGTTCAGTAGCCCCTCCGAAGGCTCGGTTATCTCTCCCTCCAATATCGCACGAAAAATCTCCATCTTGCCCGGTGCGTAGAACGCCTGATAGCCGTAATATTGCCCGCTGGGGCATAACGGCAGCCATTCATCGCCCGGATGAAAACTCGCAATGCTACACAACTTGCACTTCACACAGTGGTAAATCGCACTCAGT
>JAGGRS010000119.1 GCA_021159475.1 Candidatus Methanophagales archaeon | reverse complement strand
CTCGCAGTTGAAGTCCTTAGAGCGCTGAAGATACCTTTTGGAGTGGTGATAAACAAAGCAGGAGTTGGAGACCGGGAGGTATATAAGTATAGCGATGCGGAAGGTATCCCGATTCTGCTTGAAATACCGTATAGCGAGGCGATTGCGAGGTATTATTCAGAAGGTATGCCAGTTGTAGCGGCGATGCCCGAATGGAAGGAGCGCTTCGTGGATATGATAGAGGGAATAAAGAAGAAAGTAAAGGAAAAGTGATGGTGAAGCAGCTAACAGTAGTGAGTGGTAAAGGAGGCACGGGAAAGACGACGATTGTGGCATCATTCGCAGCACTCGCAGCGAACAAGGTCATTGCGGATTGCGATGTGGATGCGCCGGACCTCCACCTGCTACTGCATCCCGAGGTGATAAAACGGAGTGAGTTCAGGGGTGCAAAAGTGGCAGAGATGGACAAGACCAAGTGCATAGAATGTGGTAACTGTGCATCTGTATGCAGATTCCATGCAATATCCGATACCCCTTCCGGGTTCGCACTCAATCCCGCGAGGTGTGAGGGCTGTGGTGCCTGTGTATTCGTCTGTGAGCAGGATGCGATTAGATTGAGAGAGCGCATTTCAGGCTATACATTCGTATCACGGACGAGGTATGGACCGATGGTGCATGCGCAACTGAGCATAGGCGAAGAGGCGTCCGGTAAGCTTGTTACCGCGGTCAGAACGAACGCCCGGCGAGTAGCGGAAGATGAGCACTGTGAACTCGTGCTTATAGATGGCTCACCAGGCATCGGTTGCCCCGTGATTGCTTCGCTCACCGGTGTGGAGCTCGCACTCGTGGTCACTGAGCCCACGATGTCCGGACTGCACGACCTCGTGCGAATCATTAACGTAGCCCGTCACTTTGGTATCCGTTCAATGGTGTGTATCAACAAATACGACCTGAACGAGGCAAACACTCGTAAGATAGTAGATTTCTGCCACCAGCAGGGCATACCGGTAGCAGGTAAAGTCCCGTATGACTCAATAGTTACAGAAGCGATGGTTGAAGGCGTGCCGGTCGTTGAATATTCAGATGGAGCGGTATCGGATGCGATAAGAGCTATGTGGAGCTATATAAAAGCATCATTATAGCGATTTATATAAAAAGCGAGCAGCTCCCGATGAGGATGAATACGAGCCCAAGAGCAGCCATAACAGCAGTAATAGCCAACATCGCCACTTTGTAGCCTCGCTCGGATAAGAATCTCTTACCCCTTGAGAATGAATATGAGACAGAGGAATACCATGCGAAATCGGATAGGAAATGCCCTATGATAACAAAAAGGACACCATTCCAGATGGGTGATTGCATGCCGGTTATTAATGTCGCCCAGCCTATGGTCATCCACCAGGGTATGAACGAGGGATTAAAAGCGGTGAGCAGGAACCCGCCAAGAATTGAACTCCCATACCAGTAGCGGTGGTAGCTTCCCGCCGTCTCGTATTTGGATGATAATGTAGATGTTGATATCGAGCTTGATACCTCTCGAGAGGCATAAAAAGCCATCAAAATCAGTGTAATACCGCCAATCAAGTAGATAAAGGCTTTAAATTTGATGAAATAATCCGTAAACCTGAGCCCCAGGAAGAGCAGCACGAGAATCGTCGGTGATTCCACAGAGATATGCCCGAGCACACTGAGTGGTCCGGATAGAAAACCCTTCTTCATACTCTCTGATAGCACGAATACGAGGAAAGGACCAGGTAGCACCGCACCACTTAGCCCGGTCAGGAATCCCAGTGCGACGAGAGAGGCACCGATGATGAGGAGTTCCATAATATAATAGTTTGAGGAAGTTA
>JAGGRS010000171.1 GCA_021159475.1 Candidatus Methanophagales archaeon | reverse complement strand
CGGGCTATGTGAATGAGGATAATGTTCTCGGCGTTTTGGTGAAGAACATCGGCGTCCTTGACGCGGGCTCATTTGATGTCTCGCTCTCTGTTGATGGCACATCGCTGGGCGAGCAGACGGTTACATCGCTTGCTGCGGGAGAAAGCACCGAGCTGGAATACACATGGACGCCAACAGAACCCGGAGAGCATGTGCTGAGTGCAACTGCTGACACGAAAAACGAGGTTGAAGAATACAACGAGACGAACAACGGTTACACAAGAACATCGGTCATAATCAAGCGCACAGACTGGGCACAGTTCCACTACAATGAGCCACATATTGGATTCTCACCATCAGACGCGCCAGGCAGGAACGCGACGCTATGGGTCAGCGATGACATATCCGCGATTGGGAGCACATCGCCTGCGGTCGCTGATGGCAAGGTCTTTGTTTACAGTGGTCCCACCGGCTGGGGCGGAGGCGAAAATGCTCAACTCTACTGCTTTGATGTGTTTACAGGCAATATACTCTGGAATGTCAGTATTCCGGCACCAGAGTGGGGTTCGTGGTCTTCGCCTGCATACCACGATGGCAAGGTGTTCACAGCCACCGGCAAGGAGACGAGATGCATTAATGCATCTACCGGTGAGTTGATATGGAAGTTCGTGAATCCGACTGGAGAAGCATCCTGTAACGGCGGACCGGTGATTGCAGACGGCAAGGTCGTCACGAACGACTGGCAGGGTCGCCATTACTACTGTCTGGATGAGGAGACTGGCGAATTGCTCTGGACATTCACAGAAACAAACACGGGCTCGTGGGGCACTGCATACGCGCAGGGAACGCCTGCATACGCAGATGGTAAGTTCTATCTCACAACATGGGTGTATCCAGGCGGGAACATCTACTGCGTGAATGCGAGCACCGGCGAAGTGATATGGCATCAGACCACTCCACTTGACACCTGCGGCTCACCAACTGTTTCTAATGGAATCGTATATGTTACGATATACAACTTCTATGGCGATGGCGACATCTACGCTTTGAATGCCACCGATGGCTCGATTCTATGGCATCAAACAATCCAGCGGACTGATTCAACACCGGCAGTGGCTTATGGAAATGTGTATGTAGCAGGTGGATGTCCCGGATACAGCGAGATACAGACATACTGCTTCAATGCGACAACTGGCGACCTGATATGGAGCACGAATGTGAGCGAAGGAATAGGGGGCTGGACACAGTCGGTTGCAGTTGCGGATGGCAAGGTGTTCGTAGGCAAGCCTGGCGGGTGGTTCGACTACGCAGGGACTTATGCGCTCGATGCATTCACCGGTGATATTATATGGAGCTATCCCGAGGGCGGAGCTTCTCCGGCGGTTGCAGACGGCATCGTCTTCACAATCGGCGGTGGAAAGGTATATGCGTTCATGTCAGTGGAAAGCTACGGAGCCAGCGTCTACTACAAGAGGCATGTTCTATTCGCGAGGGGAGCACTGGGTGAACCCGACCACATAGGTGCAATTCTGCTCAGAAATGCCAGTATAGCAATCGAGCTGAACCGGACGATACCCGCATGCAGGAACGTCAGTGTCTGGGTTAGAAAAGTTGGATTCCGTCCGGCGAGCTTCAGTGTGTATGTATCTCCAGATGGCAAGAGCTGGACGGTTATCGGCAGTGAAACGTGCGACTCGCGGAGATGGACACAATACGACTTCAAAGGCGACTGGGGCGATGTCAAATACATCGGAATAACAAAGCCAGGAACCTGGTGGAAGCCGAGAATAATGGCACTGGATGCGGTTCATGCGGAGAACTGAGTGAACCGGGTGATAGGGGGTCAATCC
>JAGGRS010000012.1 GCA_021159475.1 Candidatus Methanophagales archaeon | reverse complement strand
TATGCAGAGAACAAAAATGAGAGGGGTAAAAATTTGTAATTTTAATATAGTTGAATTACAAGTATATACTTATGCTTCAAAATCAAAAATTTGTTGATAGGGCAGAGGAATTAGAATTTCTGGAAAGGCACTTCAAAAGTGAGGGAGCTGGATTTATCGTGCTCTACGGTAGACGCAGGGTGGGCAAAACAGAACTTTTGAATAGGTTCATCCACGGCAAGAAACACATTTATTTCCTCGCTCGGCGAGAATCAGAAGCAGAGACGTTTAACAGGCTTTCTATGGCTCTATTTAAGATGTTCCACGACGAGCTCCTGCTATCAAGACCTCTTTCCTCACTCGATTCTTTCTTTGAATATTTATACGAGAAAGCGAAAGAAGAAAGGATAGTTCTGGTCATAGATGAGTTCCCCATGCTTATAGCGAGATTTCGAGGGCTGACCTCTGTTCTCCAGGACCACTGGGATAATAAGCTGCGGTTCTCAAAGATATTCCTTATCCTTTGCGGCTCGAGCATAGGCATGATGGAAACAGAGGTGCTGGGCTATCGGTCACCGCTTTACGGGAGAAGGACGGGGCAGTGGAAAGTAGAGCCTCTGAACTTCTTTGACCTCGCTGAACTTTTCCCCAACTATTCTGTCGAAGAAGTGGTGAAGGTATATGCCACGCTTGATGCTATTCCCGGCTATCTTGTTAAGTTTGACCCCGATGTCTCGGTAGAAAAGAACATAGAGGAGAAGATATTTAGAAAGGGTGAATTTCTCAACCTCGAACCCGAGTTTCTGCTGAGGGAGGAACTGCGAGACCCCTCCAACTATATGAGTATCCTGCGCACGATAGCTGCCGGGAGTTCGACTTTCAACGAGATATGCAATTCCACAAGACTTGACAGATCTATCGTGTCTAAATATTTAACCGTCCTTGAGAACTTACACCTCGTAGAGAAGACTTTTCCGGTTATTACAACGGGTAAAGCGAGACTGAAAGGTAAAGGTTCATACCGAATAAAAGATAACTTCTTCAATTTCTGGTTTCGCTATGTATATCCCTTTCAAGATTATCTCGAGAGAGGAGAAATTGCGCCTGTTACTGAATTCTTGAGACGTGATTTTAACACTTATCTTGGTCTTGTGTTTGAGGACGTAGCGAGGGAGTTTTTGATACGAGTGAAGAGAGTCTCTCCGCTGACGACGGGCAAGTGGTGGCACAAAGATAAAGAGATAGACCTGATTGTTTTGAATGAAGCTAAAAAAGAGAGCATGTTTTTCGAGTTTAAATGGAGCGAATTAAGAAGAAGAGAGTGTGAAAGAATCATTGCGGAGCTGAAAGAGAAATCCGGTTATGTTGAGTGGCATAAAAAAGAAAGAACTGAGCAGTATGGGATAATCGCGAGGCACATTGAGATCGAAGACAAAAAAGACCTTCGAAACAACGGCTACCTCGTCTATGATTTGGACGACTTTGAAGCATTGATGAAACGTAAAGCATCTTAGCATCACGGAATTAATTATGTTTCTCAGTCACCCAAAAGCGATGTTGAGAAATGAGATGATTTCCAAGTTGTTCGATGCAGCGTGGAAGATAGCAGAAATGGGGTTGTTAGGATTCCGGAAAGGATAAAGCAAGAATTCCCGGAAGTTGTGTGGTCAAAGGTTGCAGAGAGAGCAGTGCTCTTGCGCTTTCCCTTGATTGTGCTATTTTTTCCTTTTTCGCATCAAACTTTGGGAAAGTTTGATCAAACCGCTTCGCATCAAACGCCTCCTTTACCGATTTCAAGCTCTTTGGTTCGTTCTTCATGTCTTCGCCACGCCAGAAAATCTGAAAGAAGCGTGATTAAACCACGAGATTGCACAGATTGCAAAAA
>JAGGRS010000155.1 GCA_021159475.1 Candidatus Methanophagales archaeon | reverse complement strand
ATACACGGAGAAAGGATCAGCGAAGTATCACTGCCTGAACTGCGACAGATATTTCAATGATTGCTCAACTCAAAGGAAACTTGGTTTTCATCCGTCATTCTGTTCCCGATGGTTTAGGGAGGATGCGCGTATTATGCGCCTACAAGAGGCGTTCCGCATTTGGGGCACTTCATGGAACGGCAGGGCACGCCACGCTTCTTCGGCGCTTCATACCCGCATTGCGGGCAGATACACTTTGAGGGAGCACCACCAGCCTGAGACGGTCCACCCATGCCCCTGCCTTTGCCTCTTCCCATACCTCTCCCTCTTCCTGCTCCTGTTCCACCGCCTGCACCCGCACCTCCAGCCATTCTCATTTTTTAATCCTCACACAAGCTCTATACAGTTCTGCCACAGACCATGGACATTGCAATAAGAGAGTGCACATAAAGCCTTGAACTCCTTAAGTGGCACTTTGAAGTAGACATCGGGGCTTGTATAAGCCGCTGCGAACGCACCTCTGCCGATACAGACTATCCGACCATCATTCTTCACTCCAAACACTTCTATCCAGGATATACGGTGTTCCATAGTATTGGGATGCGGCTTTTCCTTACCCACCACCACATGCACAATGCCCTGTTCCTTATCCACATCAATCACCGGGAGATGGTTCTCCTTCCCTTCGGATTCCACACCTTTCAATATCTCTGCGAATTCCATTTTTTCTTCTTCCTCTTCCTCCTGCTCCTACCTACTCCCCTTTTTCTATCTCCTCTACCTCCCTCCTGCCATGCTCCAGTTCCCGAACCTGCTCTTCGTCTTCTTTTAAGAGCAATGCCTGGAATTCACCCACATGCGTCTTCTCCTCTCTCGCTATATCAAGCAGAACCTGTTTTATCTCTTCTCGCTCCGCCATCGCTGCAAGTTGTTCGTAAAGATTCACCGCATCCAGTTCCGCTATCAGTCCCACACGCAATATCTCCTTATCCCTGTCTTCTTTACTCACTCTATCCAAATCCACCGGCATTTCACTCAACATCTTTCAACACCTCACTTTATAACTTGATGTAATGTATAATAAAAGCTGTGCAATAAAAGCTATGCACGGATTAAGAGAAGAGACCAACGAATCGCGACTCCTCAACATTGAATAAGCCTTTATCGCCGAGTTTCAATCTCGGTATCGCGAGTAACGCCATGAACGAGAGTGTCATGAAGGGGGCACTCAATGAGGACCCCCATGCCTTTGCCACTGAATCTAACTCTCTGTATCTCGTGGCAACCGTGGAGTAATCCCATGTGCTCATGAGACCGCCGATGGGCAGAGGTAGAATCAGTTTTTTACTGCCCGAAACTGCACTTATACCTCCTTTATTCTCTATTATCAGGTTCACTGCACTGCATATATCCTCATCGGTGACCCCAGCGGCGATGATGTTATGGGAGTCATGAGCGACGCTGGAGGCAATTGCACCTTCTTTCAGTCCGAAATTCCGGACAAAGCCTACTGCCACCTTTGAGTCCGCTCTATAGCGGTTTATCACCACCAGCTTCAGGATGTCCCTGTTTATATCGGAGACTACGCATCCGCCCACTTCTTTCGGTGCTGCACGCACTATATTTGTGATTAATTGACCATCAATAACCTCAATCACGTTCATCATATCGCCGGGTTTTGGCTTGTGCTTCACAGAGAAATCACTCACTTCTCGTTTACGCGCTTCAAACCTGTTCACCACCCTCGATGCCCGCCTCGGTATCAGGGGCGTGCCTCCTTCTGCCACTAATGCCCCGTTTATGTATGTTCTTACGATATTGAAATCATCATCAACGAGGATGAAATCGGCGTAATCGCCCTTGCGCAGCAGTCCGACATCCAGTTTGTAGTGCATAAC
>JAGGRS010000019.1 GCA_021159475.1 Candidatus Methanophagales archaeon | reverse complement strand
AGCAGAGAGGCGGTGGAACTCGCGGCGAAGCTGACTGTGCGATATTCTGATGCCGATGCTGATTCCGATACAGAGGCAGTGGTGGAATATTGGGCGGGAAATGAAATGCGTAAGATGGCTGTTCCGCCTTTAAAAGATTCTGATTCTGTTATTGCCCGCTTCAGGATATAAAGGCTCTATAAGATGAAGATAGCATGTAAGCCCTGGGAGATAGCATCAATAGCTGCTCTCATGTGTATATTCATTGTGATAGCCACACTCAATCTCGGCGCTCCGGAGATACCCTCATCCTGCTGGCAGCCCCACAACCACGGTACTGGCATTGATGAGGTTGTGCTCGACTTCGGTGCCGTTCAGCCTCTGGGCGATGTTTATATCTTCCTGCGTGACGCAAACCGAACGGAGTTCGACCTTTATGGCTCTGCATCTACATCTACATCCACAGCACCTGGCGGTGATGGCTGGAAAAAACTCTACTCCTATGATAACCTGGAGAACGTCCACTTCTGCAACTGGGATAGGGTAAAACTGAACACCAACGCGCGATTCCTCAAATTCCGCTTCACGAACGAATCAACGGGTAAAATAGGTGAGATAGTGGTATTATCCCGAGCGAACGAGAGAATAGCGATTGAGAACATAGAAGGAGAAAACGGCTCGAGATTGATTGATGAGCAGAATCGTGTGCAATTGCCTATTACGCAGGAGGATGGTGCTTATTTCGATGAGATGTATTTTGTGCGAACGGCGTGGGAATATCTGAACTTTAAGGAGCCGTATGAATGGACGCACCCACCACTTGGAAAACTCATAATCGCACTTGGT
Source organism: Candidatus Methanophagales archaeon (assembly GCA_021159475.1). GTDB lineage: Archaea > Halobacteriota > Syntropharchaeia > Alkanophagales > Methanospirareceae > G60ANME1. The sequence continues at coordinate 1,058 of JAGGRS010000019.1, read as the reverse complement.
ATCCTCATATTCGGTATGAACCCATTTGGATGGCGATTTCTGGGCGTGCTCGCCGCTGCTGCGATGATACCCATTATGTTCAGCCTGGGCAGACTGATGTTCAAGAGTAGTGGTGCGGGCATCTTCGCCGCTTCTCTCCTGACCTTCGATTTTATGCATTTCTCACTCGCGCGATTGGCAACGGGCGAGATATACATTGCTCTTTTCTCACTCCTCAGCTTCTTTTTTGCTTTCCTTTACCTCTACCGGGGAAGCCCCTATGCTCTGTTCCTCAGTATCGTCACATGTGGGCTTTGCTTCACCGTGAAATGGACCGCATTTTTTGGCTTTATTGCTATTCTTGCTCTCATGCTGGTATGCAAGAGGCGTGATTGGGAGCTGGTCCTGGCAGGTCTGCTGGTCTCTGCCGCGCTCTATCTCGCGAGCTACATACCCTCAATGCTCGCAGGTGGTGGGCACGGTCTGGTTGATGTCATCGAATTGCAGTTCCGCATGTTCGGGTATCACGCCGGTATCGGGGCTACACATCCCTTCTCCTCCCCATGGTGGAGCTGGCAACTGATGCTAAAGCCACTCTGGCTGTATTCCAACACGCTGGATGGCACAGTCTCAACGGTCGTTCTGATGGGCAATCCGGCGATATGGTGGGGCAGTATACCCGCATTGGGCTTCATCGCGGTGCGGAGATTGATACGGAAGTTTGATTATACGGCGCTCTTCATTGTCCTGCCTTTCCTGCTGCTATGGCTACCCTATGCGCTCATCACACGGATACTCTTCATTTATCATTTCGTGGCTGATGTCCCCTTCATGATACTCGCCATTACTTACTGCATGATGATGCTGCAACAGAATAGAAGGTTATCTCTACTCGCTATGCTAAGCTTCGTTATCCTCGCGGTTGCCCTCTTCGCACTATTCTATCCGGTTATATCGGGCTATCCAATCGCAACGGGCTATAAAGATAGTCTGAGGTGGCTTAGTGGCTGGATATTTTAAACCTTAACTCCGCATCATTTAGGGAATAAGTTTAACTCAAGTTTCTCGTCCAGCTCCCT
>JAGGRS010000224.1 GCA_021159475.1 Candidatus Methanophagales archaeon | reverse complement strand
CCGGCGTGAAAATAGGCAGTAATTGCAGGATTGGGGCTGAAACGCTGGTGAGAAGGGATGTTAACGGGAGGTGAGTGGCATAAAATAATTTATAGTATAGAGGTCATTGCTGCTCATTTACGCCCTTTTTGTATCTTAACACGATACTACTGCTGTATAAATTCAATTTCATGTTGTCTGCGGGTATTTTTAACCGCTCTGAGCCTTTCTGCTGCGCCAGTATCAGACCCTCAAGGATGCCTGTTTCACTATCGAATACGATGTCGCTCACGTTGCCTATATAATCACCCTCCTCTGATATCACCTTCCTGTTCAATAGCGATTTGCCGAATATCCGCAATGCCTTATCCTCGTTCCTTGATATCAAATCGCGAATGAAACGCTCCCTTCTCCTTATCTCCTCAATATCCAGCTCCAGCAGCCCCCCAAGTGCTTTTATATTCACTATCTCCTCCAGACTCACTCCCAGTCGGTATAGTATTGTATGCACCAGTGCCTGAGCGAATGCGAAAGCCTCCGTGCCCCTCGCCTCTGCATGTAAATAATCGTTCAGCATCCGCCTCAACTCCCGCTCTATCACCTCTCTCGCCCTCTCTCGCTCTATCGAGCCCTTCTTTATACCCCTATCCTCACATATCCGGATTGCATAAGGGACAAAATGTCTTAAGGACTCCAGTTCAACATCCTCTACAATGAAATTCCATGGAAATAACCTGGATCTCATATAAGCAAATACCTTCTCCTCATCGCTATCTGGCTTTGCTCTCCTCATCTCTTATCTTACCCCCTCTATAATATTTAGATTAAATTAAATGTGGTATAACTTTTACATAAACCTCCCTCTTCCTTGGTCCATCGCACTCAACGAATAATATACTCTGCCATCGCCCGAGCATTAACTTAGCCTGGTCTATGGGGATACAGAGAGAGGACCCGAGGAGCATAGCCCTGAGATGCGAATGCGCATTGTTATCTATTCTGTCATGCATGTATCCCTTACCTTTTGGGACCAGTTCGTTCAGCATGGCAATGATGTCGGCTCTCAAACCCGCTTCATTCTCATTTATTATCAGTCCTGTGGTTGTATGCTTTGTGAATACCACACATATACCGGAGGTAACACCCTCATTCCTGACTATCTCCTCTACTTTACTTGTAATGTCTACAAGCTCGGTGCTTTCCCGCGTTATTATCTCTATCCTTCTCATAATAGTAGTTTTATATCCACAGCTTTAAAACAGTATAGCATGTATGGCTGGCTATTCTTGAAAACGAAGCAATGGATTTCGTTGAGCATACATACAGAGTTTATATATAGAAACAAGATAGATTTTTTGTCGTTTCACTTCTCCGATACTCCCGCCTCTTCAAATGTAGCCATCTCTCGTAATATCTTACAGGATGCGTCAACAATGCTTATTCCGAGTGCCGCACCCGTGCCTTCACCAAGTCGCATATTCAAATTAAATAGCGGTTTTAACCCGATATAATTCAATACAGCTCGGTGTCCGGCTTCTACTGATAGATGTGATGCAATGAGATAGTCCCTTATCTTCGGACTGAGTTCATAAGCTATGAGTGCAGCGGCACCGGATATGAATCCATCTATGACAACGGGGATACGATGAGCCGCAGCAGCGAGCATCACACCTGCCATGCCTCCTATCTCAAATCCGCCTAATTTCGCTAATATATCAATTGCATCCTCCCTATTCGGATTATTGACCTCTAATGCCTTTTCTATCACTCTTATCTTATTCGCGAGTCCATCATCATCCAGACCCGTGCCACGTCCCGTTACGTTCGCCACCGGCTCACCGGTTATGAATGCGGTGATAGCACTGCTCGGTGTCGTGTTTCCTATCCCCATATCTCCCACACCTACGATGCCCA
>JAGGRS010000131.1 GCA_021159475.1 Candidatus Methanophagales archaeon | reverse complement strand
TATCTCAATCCAGATGCAGCATACATATTCGGAGACATGCGTGATGAAGCGGTGTTGAGGAAGGCGCTGGAAGGTGTGGAAGTGATTTTTCACGAAGCTTCAGCAGTGGGCGTTGGTCAAAGCATGTATGTTTGGCGAAAAAGAATAAGCAGTGGATAAGTTTGATGAGGCGCATGAAGAGTTAAAGGCGAGAGGGCTGGTGGAAGAATGAAAGGTTTAAAAATAGAAAGATCATAGGAGAATTAAGGAGATGCAAGAATGGTGAAAATAGAGATGAAGGAGGAAGGGATATTTATCCCGAAGAGGTTACTCGAGGAGTTAGAGATCGAAGATGCAGAAGTGGTGCTCAAGGAGCATGAAATACTGGTAAAGCCGAAGTCACTCACAAGAAAGCTCAAGGGGTTTGTTAAGACGAGATTAACGGTAAGAGAGCTGGATGAGTTGTATGCGGAGATATGATGGATGAAAGTGAGCGAGTTCCCAGAGGGGGAAGAGATGTTCATTGATGCCAACCTCTTCATCTTTCATGCCTTGAGTGATTCAGAATACGGCGAGGCATCCACGCAGTTGCTTGAAAGGTGGAGCGTGGGGAGGTTAAGGCGGTAACAAATGTGCTGGTTTTAAACGAAGTGGCATTCAAGATTTTAATGGCTGAACTCTCCAACTATTCTGAAAATTCAACATCTGGGTAGCGAGGAAATTGCTGAAATCGAAAGAAGTGGCGGAAAAGGCATACAGACCCGTTAAGAAGTATATTGCCTATCTGAAGGGGTTAGAAATGCTTGAAGTTGTCGGGATAACGCCGAGAACAGCATTCTCATCAGTGGAGCTCGGCGAGAGATACGGCTTGTTGCCCTCAGATTCATTCCATCTAGCAACGATGAAAGAGTTCGGGATAAAGTTTATCGCAACTGATGACTCGGATTTCAAAAGAGTGGAGTGGGCTGTACTCGTGGAATTGGAGGTATAAACATGAAAATCCTCGTTACGGGCAGTGCGGGCTTCATAGGCTCGAACTTTTACGCTTAAGAGGTAATGAAAAGAGGAGAAGCAATTGGAGATGTATGGGGCATGATGGATGAGTTTGGAAGGATAAATGACTACGCAAAGAGAGGGGATGAGGAAATTGAGAGCAGTAAGTGATGCGGAGGTGATTCAATTAGCGAAGGAGATGAATGCGGAAGTTGTATTGGCAGATGAGGAAGAAGTTAGAGAGGGGGCGGAAGAAAGAGGATTTGATGTGAGAGGGTGCTTGGGCATATTGTTGGAGTCTGTTAAAAGAGGGATTTTAACGTCCCAGAAGGCTATCAAAGATGGAAGCGGAAGATAAGTTTGCGGGGCACATGAAGAACTCCTGAGGAGAGGTTTGGTGGAAGAATAGGAGGCATGATAGTATTCAGCAGGCATGCAAAGGAGAAATTTAAGGTTCTGGCAAGACATGGATTGTCCATATCAGAAAGCGAGGTTAAAGAAGCGATAACGGAGCCGGATAGTGTTGAGACGGGCAAAAAGAGTAGGTTTATCGCACAAAAGGCGATTGACGAAAGGCATGTCCTAAGGGTTATATATGAGAAGAAGGAAAATAAAATAATAGTCGTAACATTCTATCCCGCGAGGAGGGGGAGATATGAGAATCAGCTATGATAAGGAAGTAGATGTATTGATGGTAGAGTTTTCAGAAGAGAAGATAGAGTATGCCGAAGAGATGGATCCGATGATAGTGCACTTCACAAGCGAGGGTAAGCCAGTGCTTGTAGAAATACTTGATGCAAGTGAGTTCATGGCAGAGGTCGAGAGGGTTTTGAAGGAGAGAGGGCAAAAGAGGAGATGAATGAAGGTTGATTTACGAATAGAATAAGAAAGAGGGTAGGAATGACTATAATAGGATTAAAGGGAATGCTTGTGGATTTGCTG
>JAGGRS010000242.1 GCA_021159475.1 Candidatus Methanophagales archaeon | reverse complement strand
GGTGAACAGCCCGCAAATACAACTCTATTCAAGCCCTGGTCCACTATCCCGCTCTCCAGCGCCGCAAGTGCTTCACTCACCGTCTTCGTATCACTACTCACGAACACGACATCCCGCAAACCTTTCACACGCTCCGCAACCGCTGGTATATCCACCGTCTTCGATACCTCACCGTCACAATCGCATATAAAAACCCCCACCTTCGGCTCTGCTCCCGGCTCAACTTCTATATATTTACGCTCCTCCTGTCCCGGAATCGGCTCCGTTCGCTCTGATAACAGCGCCGCCTTCAGTGCCGCACCGCTCGCCATACCTACACTCTCCCTCACTTTCATCGGCGCTGTTGCCGTGCCACATGCAAATATACCACGCACACTCGTCTCCAGCGGATTAGTTATGCTCGTCTCTATATACCCGTATTTATCGGTCTTCACACCCGTCTGCTCCGCGAGCTTGCTCAATGTCCTCGCAGGTAACAGCCCCACGGCAAGCACCACCATATCAAGCCCTATCGTCTCTATCGTGCCTTTCTCTAAATCCTCAAACTTAACCGTCAGCGTTCCATCCTCGGGAATGACCTCAGGCACCCTCGACCTTATATAATGGACACCATACTTGTCCTTCAACTCCGCTACAAGCTCCTCATCCTTCCCAAACACCCGCACATCCATATAGAATATGTAAACCTCAACATCCGGGAACCTCTCCTTTACCACCCATGCCTCCTTCGCTGTATACGCGCAGCATGCCGTCGAGCATATCTCGTTATCCTGGCATCTTGAACCCACACACTTTATGAACCCTATCTTCTTCACCTTTCTGCCATCCGATTGCCGCTTCAACTCGCCCGATGCCGTTGCCGCCCTCAAAATACCCTCAAAATCCAGCGAGGTCACTACATCCGGACTGCCATATCCATAACTCAATGCCACTTTATCCGGTATGTCATAGCCCGGCGCCAGCACTACACTCTCCACTTCTATCTCCTTACCTGATACTCTCAGCTTGAAATTGCCCGCTGAGCCCGAAAGACTCTCTAACTCGCTCCCCAGCATCAATTCTATATTCGGATGATTCTCTATCCTCACTATCCGCGGTGACAGCCCGGTCTTACACTCCGCAAGCTCCGCCATCTTACCGCCAAGCTCCGCATTACGCTCTATTAAATACACCTTGTAACCCGAATCGGCGAGGTCAAGAGCCGCTGTTATGCCCGCTACTCCTCCTCCTATCACTGCTATCCCCATCTTCACACCACCTTCCCTATTATATCCTTCGTATCCACTATGTTCTTATTCAGTCCCAGCTTGCCTGAGTCTATTCCCAGTGCAAGACCCAGCAACTGCGTTATGTATAGCACGGGCATGCCTATCTCTATACCAAACGCCTCTTCTATATCCGGCTGCTTCGCATCCAGCATCATACCACACAACGGACATGCCAGTGCGATACAGTCCGCACCCGCGTTCTTCGCACCCTCCAGCACCTTTCGCGCCATCTCAAATGCTATATCCTGGCGCGTCATCATTAAAGGACCACCGCAGCACTTCGTCTTCGTATAATTGTATGGAACCACCTCCGCACCCACCAGTTCTACCAGCCTGTCCATCAAGACCGGCGCATCGGGGTCATCAAAGGCAGTCTCCGGCGGTCTGCCTATATAACATCCATAATAGGGCGCCACTTTCGCTTCTACTTTCTTCTCCACCTTCTGCTTGAGTGCTTCTATTCCTATATCATTCACAAGCACATCCAGCACGTGCTTCACCTCCACACCGCCATTATATGCCAGTGAATCATCTATACTGCGCACCCTTGCACGCAGTTCCTCATCGCCCTTCAGCGCCTTGTTCGACCTCGCGAGGTTGTAATAGCATATACTGCACGGCGTCACTATATTCAACCCCTGCTTCTC
>JAGGRS010000143.1 GCA_021159475.1 Candidatus Methanophagales archaeon | reverse complement strand
AAGAATTCACCCACGTGCTCCAGTGCCCTCGCTATGAGTTCCGCACATTTATCCAGGTCTTTCAGGCTCAACAGCTCCACGGGTGAATGGATATATCTCGTGGGCACACCAATCACGCCGGTGGGTATACCGCTCCTCGTGAGATGGATAGCAGTGGCATCGGTCGTCCCGCCTTCGGATACACTCAACTGATACGGGATATCATATCGTGAAGCGGTATCCTTTAGCCATTTCAGCACAGCGGGCGGTGTTATTATACCGCGTCCCGATGCATCAGATACGGTAATCACGGGTCCTTTATCCAGTTCCACAGTTGTGTCCTTCTTCTCTATACCCGGATGCCCGCCCGCTATATCGGTATCAATAGCGATGGCAACATCGGGATTGAGTTCAAATGCAGACGTCCGTGCCCCCTTCAGCCCCACCTCTTCCTGCACCGTGCCCACTGCATATACCTCGAACTCGGTATTCACTCTTCGTAGCGCTTCTATCATAACAGCCACACCAGACCGATTATCAAAGGCTTTGCACGTGACTCTGTCATTTATGAGCGGTGTGAACTGCCTGTCAATTATGACGGGCGTGCCGATGGTAATGCCCAGCTTTGATACTTCCTCTTCGCTCTTCGCACCAATATCTATGAACATATCTTCTGCTTTGATCACCTTCTCACGCTCCTCTTTCTTCATTCTGTGTGGCGGTTTCGAGCCTATAACGCCATATACGATGTCGCCACCCTCTGGTTGCAGCACCACACGCTGATTGAGCAATGTCTGGTCGAACCAGCCGCCGATGGTTGAGAATCGCAAAAAGCCCTCTGGTTCTATATGCTTCACCATTAACCCTATCTCGTCAAGATGCGCAGCTATCATGACAGAGGGGCTCTTACCGCTCTTACTCGCTATCAGATTCCCTAACCGATCAGTTCTTATCTCATCCACATACTCTCTCAGTTCCTCCTCAACTATCTCTCTTACCGCACCTTCATAGCCTGAAATCCCCCTCGCTTCCGCTAATCTCGCCAATAGCTCCTTTAGTTCCTTCATCTCTCAATAATTTTATAGTTCCATCATTCATATATGTTTGTGATGAAGCGAGAAGAGGTTCTGATAGAGGCTTTGCCTTATATTCGTAAGTTCTATGGCGCTAAAATCGTGATAAAGGTCGGTGGGCATGCGCTGGTGGATGAGCACATAATGGACAATATCATGCGTGATACCGTTCTGCTCAGGTTCATCGGGATAAAACCCGTGATTGTGCATGGCGGTGGTCCAGAGATAACGAAACTGATGGAGAAACTGGGCAAGAAGCCGAGATTCTTTCGCGGGCTTCGCATCACCGATGATGAGACGCTGGAGATAGCGCGAATGGTGCTCGTGGGCAGTGTTAATGAACGCATCGTATCGCTTATAGGCAAGCACGGCGGTAAGGGTATCGGGCTCTCGGGCAATGACGGTAAATTGATAGTGGCGAGGAAGAAAGCGAAGCAGCGTATGGAAGGTGAGGAGATAGACCTCGGATGGGTTGGAGAGATAGAGGAGATTAATGCCGAGATAATTGATATCACCGCAGAGCAGAATTATATACCCGTAATATCGCCAATAGCGGTGGACAGGGAAGGGAACAGCCTGAATGTGAACGCCGATTCGGTCGCCGCCGAGATAGCATGCGCGATAAGAGCAGAGAAGCTGATATTACTTACAGATGTCGTGGGGTTGTTACGTAATCCCGCAGACCCATCCAGTTTGATATCGGAGGCGACACCGGCGCTTGTAAAAGAGCTCGTTGCTGCGGGTGTCATAGGTGGCGGGATGATACCGAAGGTGGAAGCGTGCTTGAAAGCCGCTCATCGTGGCGTCACCGCGCACATAATTGATGGTAAAGCACCCCACACTATACTGCTTGAGTTGCTCACCGATAAGGGCATTGGAACTATGATAACAGGTTCTAAGTGAGGCGGATGAAGGTGAGCTCATTTATGCTCTCATTCAA
>JAGGRS010000102.1 GCA_021159475.1 Candidatus Methanophagales archaeon | reverse complement strand
TATTTATTTTATTTTTATTGCTATTTATTTTTTTATCTGTGCTAATCTTGTGTAATCTCGTAGTTAATCGCCCTTAGCATTCATCAATGGGTGGGATTTTATCACAGAAGCGAAGAGCGGTAATTACCCACGCCTCTATTGCATCCTTTATCATCTCTAATGCTTCTGCTCTTGTTGCACCCCAGGAAATACATCCAGGGCGAATCGGCACTTCCACCGTCCAGGATGCATCTTCATTCTGGCGAAATCTCGCATGATTTAATGCCCGTCTTACATATTCTTCAAAACTTACTTTGTTTACTTTATCCATCTTCTATTATTCCTATTATTAAATTATAATGATTTGACTATACAAATACTTTACCTTCATTTTTTGTTTTTGTGCTAATCTCGTGTAATCTCGTGTAATCTCGTGGTTCAGATCGAGAACGTGTCCTCATCAGAAACACCGTTATAAAGCACGATTTTGAAGTAATAGTCGCCTGAGCCGATGTTCGAGGAGCAGTTAATCGTTATTTTTACCGTCTCGCCAGTGTCCCATCGCCCGTTCCCGTTATTATCGTTCTCAATGCTATAATTCCAGCAAGGTGCGGGTGCGAGGTCCGCGTCGTAAGATAAGCGCTGGAAGTTTCCTGTCTCGCCGAAGAATATGTCCGAGCGCTCGATATCCGAAGGAGCGAGTTGAGAAGAGCCTGTATTTTTTACCCATACGTATTCATACGAGGTTTCATTCGCTTCCGCAATTATTTCCACTGAGGTTTCTATCCGTTCACCGAGCTTCGCTGAGGTTGTGATGACGGACGAAGTGGCGCGGTGCATTGCGGGATAAATTGCACTGATGAGCATCACCGCGCATATCACACAAGCAATAGTGATTATCGCGGTGGTAATCGCCGCTTCCGACATATTCTACACTCTATCATAACATAACCACACGTTCCGCTATATTATCATCTGCATTAATCGCTAATCTGTGTCAATACTTTATTTTTTCTTCTCGTTCTCGTTCAAAGATAAAGGATTGCAGTTGTAGTCGTTACACAGTTTCTCCAGGAGCGCGAACAGGTCATGGTGCTCACCCGTGAGAATCCTGTGTAAATCTAAAAGCGCAATAATGCAATGCCTCATTTCTATATGCCCTTTCTCCGGACTCAGGACGGCGTCAGGTAGTTCTGCGACTTTTAAAATCGTATTCTTCATCTCCCTCGATATACACCCGGTCAGTTCGTATAACTCAACGATCTGGTTTAACTTCTCGGCTCCGATGAGATTGAGTGTGGTGTCTGCCCATTGCATAAGTTGTGCAAGCGTAACTGTGTCAACTATTGCGCTCTCAGAGCCAATACCCATACCAGCAGTGCCAGTGCCAATTTTCTTCGGTTCCGATTCCGATTCTGATGCTGATGCTGCTGATGCTGCCGTCATCGGATTGTGAATTATCGGTTTTTCTGACTGTAATTGTGTTTGTGTCTCAGTTTCTGCCTCTGCCAGCTTCTCAATCGCAGCTTCCAGATTCCTCAGCTGCTCTACCTCTGCATTACTTAATTCTTTTAATTCCTGCATGTCATCTTCCAGATTCTTTAATTTCTCTTCATCTATTCCATTGCCAAATTCCTTTAATTCTTCCATAGTCTCCTCCAATTTCTTTATCCTCTCTTCTATCTCATTACCGCCATCCATACCCATCTCCTTTAATTGTTTTACATCCTCTTCCAGTTTCTCCAGTCGCTTCCTGTCAACGCCACCGACTCCCGCTTCTTGTAATTGCTCGAGATAAGAAAACGGGTTCTCAGCAGTGTTCATCATCTCGCGTAAGTCAATGAGCACCTTCTTTATCTCGCTCTTCACCAGTTTCTGCTCGTTTTCCAGTGCGCTTATTCGCTCTACCAGTTCCATTTCTTTCCAACCACAAGCTTATACGGATTTACACAGAAAAAGAAAGTATGAGGGTAAAAAAAGAAAAAAACCCTCCATTTTTTACATTTTACGGCTCAGTGCAGGTTCATCAC
>JAGGRS010000207.1 GCA_021159475.1 Candidatus Methanophagales archaeon | reverse complement strand
CTAAACAGAAGGATAGATTCAAACTTCAAGTGGATGCTCGGTGTTCAAATAACAATGTGGATAACAATAATAGTTGCAATTCTTTTACACTAAAACGAAGCTATTCTACAAGCCCTATCTCACAAAATGGTTTTAAAAACTATCGGGCTGGGGTTGGCTCGCTTATGCTTACCCGGTTCGATTGCGGTTAATAACACGCCACTTCAATAATACGCCTTCGTCCATCTTATCCGCACTTATGAGCTCCAGCTTTATCAGTTCCTCTTCACTTACGAAGCCCGGACCGCCCACAGGCGTTGGTGCGCCATCACCGCCTATCACCACATTGCCCACATAGATATAAATCTCGTCAACCAGCCTTTGAGAGAGCAGAGACCAGTTGAGCGTTCCACCACCCTCCACCATCAATCTGTTCACGCCACGCTGCCATAATAGATACAGTAGCTCCTTCAGGTCCACTTCTTCACTGCCACATACCACTACCTCCGTATCCGCTTTAGCTCCCAATCGCCCCACATCCTCCACAATCGCGCGTTTCGAGACCGCAATTATTCGCATGCCCGCACCTCTGTTCAGAACTTCGGCATCTATCGGTGTTCTCGCCTCACTGTCCACGACCACGCGGATGGGATTCTCGGGTTTGCCACTTTTTTTCCGTTCCTCTCTCCTCTTTTCCGATTTCACGGTCAGTGAAGGATTATCAGCCAGGACAGTGCCTATACCGACCATGATTGCATCACTACTCGCTCTCAGTGAATCAACCCTGTCGAAGTCTCTCGCACCGCTTATCCTGAGCTGTTCCCGCCTCACTGATGAGACTTTACCATCCGCGCTCATCGCCATATTTATGAATACAAAAGGGCGGTGTCTGACGTTCATGGCTCTCTTTACTTAATCAGTGATTCTATTTTTATAATTTTACGGCTATGGTGCAAGCGGGGCGATGCGAATTCGACCACAACTAAAGGACCTGGAGGAATACAAACCCGGGGAACTGATAAAGGGAGCGATAAAGCTGAGCTCGAATGAGAACCCGCTGGGAACCAGTGAGCGGGTGATAAGAGAGATAATAGAGGGGATAGAGAGCGGGGAATTGGACTTCAGCATGTATCCGTGGTCGGGAAAGGAAGCGGAACTTAAGAGTGCGATTGCCTCGTATCTTGGAGTGGATGTTGATAGAATAGTCATAGGTGCGGGTATAGATGGTGTTCTCGATACACTGGTGAGGATATTCATAGGAGAAGGTGACGAAGCGATAATACCAATTCCCACCTTCTCGCTCTATGAATCGCTTATAAAGATAGCAGGAGGCACGCCAAGATACGTGAAGAGGGAGAAGGATTTCAGCATATCGCTGGATGAGCTAATCTCAGCATGTAACGATAGAACGAGGATGATATTCCTCGCCTCCCCGAACAATCCAACCGGTAACAGCGTTAAGGAGGAGGAGGTGCGTGCAATTGCAGCAGCAGTTCCAGAATCAATGGTCGTTATAGACGAGGCGTATGCGGAATTTGCACCTTCTTCTTTTTCATTGGTGAGGCATTTGCGTGAGGATATGAATGCGAATATAGTGGTATTACGAACTTTCTCAAAGGCTTTTGCACTCGCAGGTCTCAGAATTGGCTATGCTGTGGTTCCAAAGTGGCTCACCACTGTATATAAACGTGTAGCAATGCCTTTCTCAGTGAGTAGCATCGCAATTACAGCCGCGATTGCCGCACTTCGTGATAAAGAGCACCTGCGCAACACCATTGAACTGGTAAGAGAAGGCAGAAAGTTCCTGATTGAACACCTGCAGCCATTCTTCAATGTCTTTCCCTCTGATGCTAATTTCGTGCTCGTTGATGTCTCACCTGCGAAATCGCACGCCGTTTATAACGCGCTGCTGCGTGAAGGGATAGTGGTCAGGGATTGCGCATCCTTCCGCGGCGCTGGCGACTCCCTCATCAGGATTACGGTTGGTACAGAGGAGCAGAATATGAAAGTGGTTAATGCAATGAAGCGCATCCATAAGCTTTTCAAGAT
>JAGGRS010000060.1 GCA_021159475.1 Candidatus Methanophagales archaeon | reverse complement strand
ATGTAATAAGAGAGGAACTGAAGAGGCGTGGTATCGAATTGAGTGATGCAAATGCGGGTAGAATCGCAACCGAGCTACGACGCAGATACGGCATGGATGCGATTGCGAAGAGATGCATACCGTATATAGAGAGTGCGAGTGAAAGAGCGGGCAGTGAGGTGGTCGTTGTTGATGGTATAAGGGGGATAGCGGAGGTTGAGGCTTTTAAAGCGCATTTTGGTGCCGATTTCTTGCTCGTTAACATCCATGCACCGCTTTTACTCAGGTATAGCAGGCTAAAAAGGCGTGGTAGAGGTGATGACTCTTTGAGTCTCGAGGAGTTCAGAAGGCGTGAGGAGCGAGAGATGGGCTGGGGTATGGGCGAGGCGATGAAGGAAGCATCGGTGGTCATAAAGAACGAAGGTTCACTGGCGGATTTTAAGGCACAGATAAGACTGCTACTGCTGCGCTACATGAGTAAACACGGCATGAGTATGAATAAACATCATGACAGTGCGAAGTCCTGAGCTGGTGGTTGCTTTTTTCTTTTTATTTATAAACTTAAAGAGTAATAGCGAGGTAGCGAGGTGATAAGAGATGGGAAAGAAGACCTTTATAGTGATGTTTGTTCTGCTCGTTGCTTCTATCGTATCAAATGCATACCTCGTGGTTGAGGTTAACCAGCGGCAGGTGAACCCCACAGAGCTTAGAGAGCATGTGAACAGCCTTGAAGAGGCGAATAAATGGCTGGTTAAGGAGCTTTACGAGACGAATCTCTCGTTACAGCAGGCGAGGGAGCAGTTAGAGGTCTACAGAAATGAGCTCGCCGAGTTGAGGGCGCGAATAAACAGAACTACCGCAATAGGAGAAGAGGGCAGTGCTCAGCTCGAAGCTCCTGCGGTGATGCGCCGTATCCAATACCACGGTAACTACCCCTTTTACACTCGTGAAGTTGTAGAGAATGGGACGATGCTCAAAGTCTCCGTTGATATAAAGCCCGGGTATGGGCGTGTACTTGTCGTAACAAAGCCACTAATGGGCGTTGTATTCCAGGATGCGGCAAATACCGCGGTTATTGCCGCTGAGAATTACACCGGTATTGACCTCTCGGGGAGTGATGTGATATTCAGTGTAGAAGCGCCATCAAAAGTGCCGGAAGTGGATGGACCCAGTGCTGGCGCGCTTATGACAACGCTTATTATTGCCGCACTGAAGAATATCTCGCTACCTCCCGACATCACTATGACCGGGACAATCAGCTCGGACGGGCATGTTGGTGAGATAGGGGGCGTTATAGAGAAGGCGAAGGCGGCGAAAGAATCGGGCAAGCGAATTTTTATCCTGCCACGCGAGAACAGTCAACTCATAAGATATGAGGAGGTGAGGAGGCAGGTAGGGTATATAACCATAATCCGACAGAACCCGGTGGTTGAAGATGCAAAGGAGTATATCGAGAAGAATATAGGTATCCATGTGGAATATGTGGATTCAATAGATGATATCATGAAGATTATCAATGCAAATGCAGAATGACGTAAATATTCTAAAGCTGATAAAACTACCTGACTTAATATCCATCTGTAATGCGTTGTTAGGCTTCTTAGCCATCCTGCTTGTAGTCTCTGGTGGTAGGGCTTTAGAGGAGGATGCACTTGTGGTAATTCTATCAGCAGCGGTTATTGATGGGCTGGATGGGCTGGTGGCGAGGCGCATAGAACGCTCGCACATGGGCAGATACCTCGATTCGCTCGCTGATATGGTCTCCTTTGGCACTGCTCCCGCCATCCTCGCATTCGTGTTGACGAACGACCACCTCATGACCGCGGTATGCAGTGCGTATATGATATGTGGAGGGCTAAGACTCGCGCGATTCGATGCAATGGCGGGAGCCACCACAGGAGATATGGATGTGGACTTTGAAGGTTTACCAATCACGGGCAGTGCGGTATTTCTTGCTTCCTTTATGCTGCTTGCGCTCGAACTGCACCCTGTGAACTCATTATTCCTGAGCTTTTTAATGGCTGCTCTATGCATCCTTATGACGAGCAGG
>JAGGRS010000215.1 GCA_021159475.1 Candidatus Methanophagales archaeon | reverse complement strand
TTTATCTTTTCGTTTATCTCCGTTACGGTCTTTCTCTTATCCATCTTTTTTAGTTATAAAAAGGGTGCTTATAATACCCCAACCCGCTCCAACACCGCCTCAAGAGGCACTGAATGCGACTGCACCCCTGCCACTTCGTATGCATCCGCGCCCATTGCCAGCGCAATTAGCTGAGCGTAATTCAGAACAGGCAGTCCAATTTCCATACCGCTTTCCTTTTCAATGAGCTCCTGGTTCCTATCCAGTGTCATCTGACAGCCCGGGCAAGCCACGAGAACAATATCAGCCCCTGTCTCTTTCTGCGAAGCTTTTTGATCAAACTTTCTTAAAGTTTGAGCAGAAAGAAGCTTTCTTTGCGTAATTTCTCTCGTAAGGTATCTTCGTTCTTGCTCCATTGTATGCCCGAAGCCCATACCACAGCATAAGCTCTTTTCCGCATACTCAACAGGCTCTGCTCCGGTAACCGAAACAAGTTCATCCAGTAAATTCGGTATCGCTAATTTTCTGAACATCTTCGTATAATGGCAGCCGTTGTGCGTAGCAACTCTCAGACCGGCAAGGCTATGCTTGCCACGCTTTATTTCCTCTTTTATCCTGCCCCTTTGCGCCCATAGTATCTCTGAAACGTGGGCTATATTGACCCCGCCTTTGTATTTCCTGTTCACCCTGCTCAATATTTCTTCATTTACCCGTTGCCCTATCCCACTCTTCAAAACACCCGCCGACTCCATGAGCACGCCATAACTTGTTTGACATACTGGCGCCACATTTGGATACCCTGCTTCTTCCGCCAGTGCGAAATTCCTCGCATTTACCGCGAGCATTGTAGAAAACGGTATTTTATCACCGTAATAAGCAAATCCAGCACATGTTGAGTGTCTGGGGTCGTCCATATAGTCAATCCCAAGCCGGTCAAAGATGTATTTTATACTCGTGGTAATGCCCGGATAGTGTGTATCTCCGATACAACTGTGGAACAAATAAATTTTGTTCTCAGGAATCCTTTTCTTTACTTCCTCGATTTCTCCTTCCTTTTTGAAGTTTTTATGCCCGGTTCTATCCACAATTTCCCGTATCTCATCGAGTGAATTTTGGGGTATTTCGCGATAGAGCCCCTCAAGTCCGAGCTCTGACCGGATCTTTTTCATATTGTTGTGTATCTTCTCCCACGAGGAGCCCCATTCCGGAAACTTATCCGGCGAATGTGTATCAGGTGTCACGCATAAACCTCTCTCGTAAAGCGAATTGCAATGTATCTCGTCATGGCACTTAATCCCCCCTCTCTCGTTTTCCCTCAAAACCTTAACTATATCTGCTACACAAATTCCTTTTCTGCAAGCGTATTTACAGGCATGGCAAGAAAAGCACTTCTCTAAGGGATAATCCTCTTCCTCTATACCGGTGATAAGAAACTCCACCAATCTTCTCGGATTGTACCTCTTATCTATTGAAGCGGCAGTGCAAATGGAAGTGCACGCACCACATTGAACGCAAGAATAAAAATTTGAGATACGAGGGTCTGTGAGTAGTAACCAGCGCACCCCGAATTTCTTCAGGTCTTCTTCTCGCAGTCCTTTTTCCAGACGTGCACCTGGCAGGGAAACGTATTTTATCTCTTCCGATTTTATCTCTTTATCTCTTCCACCTTCATCCCTCAAATTCTGTACTATACCATCAAGCATTTTTCTATACATAAATATTCCTTTCTACCTGCCAATATTTAAATTTTTCTATTTTTGTCTATTAAATTGCCCTTTTGTATAATGATGGAGCTAACGAACGCGACCATTACCCGAAGCAGGCAGCAAGATGAAGTTCTCAACCCCTTAATTCTCCAATCACCTCTTCTAAATCCGAAGTGGTCAAATCATTTTTAATGCCATTCATTCACAATAACTTTAATGTTAACCAGACAAAGTCAAGTTAGGTTAGTTAGTATGGAATAGTATAGAAATGGGAATAGATTATGATAAGGTGGGTTTGAAAGCCGGGCTGGAGATACACCAGCAACTGGATACAAGAACGAAGTTATTCTGTAAATGCCCCACCACGCTCAGGGACAATAAGGATTCCACATACTCGTT
>JAGGRS010000146.1 GCA_021159475.1 Candidatus Methanophagales archaeon | reverse complement strand
AACTTCATGCTCGGGACTGTTATTAAAGTTCAAAATCTACAACGCTACTATACTTACACTATTATACACTTACAGGATTACTCACCGAAGAGCATCTCGCATATATATCTTATATCATTCATGTCTTTATCATACCAGTGCTGGCGAACTGTGGTGATTACGTATGCGATACCGCCAATTAATAGACCGAGGACGGTGGTACCGAACGCGTATATGAGACTGGATGCGAGTGTGTTTATATCGCCCTGTGTAAGTGCAAGCAGTGCGGGTCCCATAGGTATCAGCGTGCCCATAAGCCCGAGCATCGGACCTATTCGCACCATTGTCCTCGTGCGTTCCACAGACTTTGTTATTGCGGCATTGCAACCCTGAAGTAACTTCTCCAATCTAACTGCGAACTGCCTGGTATCTTCATCTTCAATATCAGCGAGGCAGTTCAAGAACTGCAGTACGAACTTATGAGACGTGCATCTCTTCAGTATTGCACTTATTTCTTTGAGTTGGGGTCGGGATTCACCATCACCCTGCACCTGTAATGCCGCGGCAGCTTCGTGCAGGCACAGTTCCAGACCCTCTGATGCCGAGCTGCGTCTGTGTCTTATTCTTATAATCCATTCGTATGTGAACATACCGATCTCAACGATCATCCACAGTGTCAGTCCATATAAGAGGATTAGCACCGGTAGCCGGAGTAAGGAGGTGACCCATGCGAGGAAATCGGAACTGAGCCATGCAATAAAGCTCTTTCCCCCTGTTGCAGATATTATGAAGAGCATCTCATTATCCTCCTGATTTGCACCTCTATCTCCTGTATCTCCTATACCATAAACTGGTGTGCATCAAATAAAGTGAGTTTCGTTTTTCAAATTAAGAATAACAGTTATTACCTCATTTGTAGTATTTGTGCAGATATTGCGTAGCAACCTGTAAATCGGAGTGGGTATTCACATTTATTGCGAGCAGGGGGTCATGGAAGACGAGGGGCAATGAGTGCCTCGAGTTCGTAACGGCATTGAGACCGCAGGCGACCAGTTTCTGTCCACGATAAGAGAAGGGCGGGGGTGCGGCTATGCCCGCCGGCACAATGTTAAAAGGAACTGCTCCGGTAATACTATTATGATGCACGGAATAGAAGTCTATCAGTGCATCAATATGTTCACTCTGTAAAAAGGGGATATCACATGCCACTGATATAAATTCATGATAGCGATGCAGTAGATAACGTAAATCCGCATGATAGCCGTATCCGGGTGTTTCTATCAGCCTGTAATTCATACGCCGGCAGTATAAAGCGGTCTGTGGCGTGAACTTCGTTACTGCTACTATGAAACCATCAACTTTTGATGCGCCTTTCACCGCACCTATAACCATATCTATCAGTCGCTGCCCGGCTCCTGACTTCAGCTTCATAGTTGCCTTCTCCTTACCCATTCTGGTGGCTTTACCGCCTGCGAGGATTATCACCAGCATGATTTAGAGGTATAGCATTCTTTCGCCTTCCTTGTGCTCTCTATACCGACGCCTCAGTAATGGGTCACTCTTCATTCGCTCTATCTCACGGTCCAGGCGCTCATCCAGTTCCGCCTGCTTATCAGAGACATACTCATTGCAGAGCTTATATGCAGACTCGGAGGAATAGAGCTGGATACCAGCCATAATAATCGCTAAATTCTTATTTACCTGTGGCGATACGAGACCGAAAGGAACCGGTGCACCATGCCTGAATAGCTTTTTTATATCCTCATCCGGCTTTCCTACATCCAAACCGAATCCAATTGCCTCGTTATTGCCCGTCTGTTCTATCTTCAACTGCCACACACGCTCTGGAGAGGAGATGAAGAGGTCATACCTGCCTCTCGGATTCCTGCCACTCAGGACTCGCCATTCGTGCCTGTCACCTTCTTTGCTCCTATCCCATCTCCGCTTCAATATCTCCAGTATCTCCGCTGATGATTTTATCATCTCTGAAAACACACCCCCACATTATATCTTACTTTCCTCTCTCATTTATATTTAATCTTATGTATCTTATGCGGCTTCATCCCAAAACTAAGGGATCTTCGGTAGTGTAACCTCGGGATTTTTACC
>JAGGRS010000142.1 GCA_021159475.1 Candidatus Methanophagales archaeon | reverse complement strand
GGATGAAAGTTTTATATACGACAGCGACCGAACCGGAAGAAGAAGCATAGCAGGGCGAATATCAAAATGGTAAGCTCAGTTCCATTCCCTATTATCCCTATCTCCGGCACCGATGGGCATGGTTTAACCACATACACTATCTCACCCACTTTACCTGGAACTATCCACGTGAAGAGCGCGCTCAAACCCCTCTCCTTCAGACCGAACCAGAACTTGAGGTTATAACTCTCCTGTGAGAACGGATAGAAGAGGAACACACCGTTATAAAACGCATCCATGAATATGTGAGAAGCGAGGAGTAGCGCGGCTAATGTGAGATACTTACTCTTCTCGCGCCTGATAGCCATGATGATAATCGGAATGAATATCACGAATATATTATGGAGAGTGGCTCTATGCACAAATAGCGAATCGAGGTCGCACAATAGCCCAAAAGGGATTAAAGCGATAGCTGCCTTGCGTTCATCCTCTCTCAAGCAGGAAGCAATGATGAACAGTGTGAGAGCGAGATGAAGACCCTCATCTGGCATTATCTTACACTTATGTTTTGTTATACATAACAGTAGCAGCTTTTAATGACCTTACAAAATCCTCTAACCTCCGCATTAGACCATCGCCGCTCCCCCCTCCCTCCTCTATCATCCTTATTATCGCACTGCCCACAATTGCACCATCCGCAATCTGGGATACAGTTCTTACATGCTCGGGCTTTGAGATACCGAAGCCAACAGCCAGTGGCACTTTTATCTTCATCGCAGACTCATGCTCCCTTATACGAGATATAAGTGGCGATATCGCATCAGAGAGTCGCTCCCTCGCTCCCGTCACGCCGAGCAGAGACACGACGTAGATGAAGCCAGTGGCAGCATGCAGAATCTTCACCATTCGCTTATCTGTGGTTGTGGGTGCGATAAGGAATATCAGGTCGGTTTCATACCTGTTGCAGACACTCAGCAGAGGCTCTGACTCCTCCACCGGTAAGTCCGGCACTATTATACCGCTTATACCCGCACTTTCACAATCGTTCACGAACTGCTCCAGTCCCCGTTGCAAAACGAGATTATAATAAGTAAGGCAGACTTTATCCACACCTTTTATAGCCGATGCGACCTCGAAGTATACGTCAGGGTTCATGCCGGCGCGTAAACTGCGCTCACTCGCTCGCTGTATCGTAACACCATCGGCAATGGGGTCAGAGAACGGCAGACCGAGCTCCAGTATGTCCACACCGCCACGCATCAATGCACCTGCTATCGCGGGGGTCGCATCTGCATCAGGATAGCCAGCGGTGATGAAGCCAATCAAAGCCTTCTCTCTCCGGCTATTCAGTTCCTCAAACTTATCCGCCAGCGTCATTTCGCTCATTCCCACATTTCATCGTATAAAATAGGTAAAATCACCAATATAAAAGTATGATTGAACCAAGTATAGTAAAGAAGTATTTCTGCCGAATAGAGAGAGTTAGTTTGAGTGGGGAGGAAGCTAAGGTGGCAGACGGGAGTGAGATGCCCGTATTGTGTGGCTTCAAGGATACATAGGGAGGGATACACAGGGGAAGGAACTGCGGCAGATATTTCAATGACCTCACGAATGGACCTATCAAGAGACGATACGAAAAAGATGCTTAAAACAGTCTCTGAGGGTGAGATGAAGGTCAACACCGATGAATATCCGATATACGAGTGCATAATAGAGGGGAAAACGTGAAAGAGCACAGGTTCGTGAATCATTCGGAAGAATATGCAAAGGATGATATGCATGTGAGCATCCATCATTCTGTTCCCGATGGTTCAGGGGGATAAGCGAAAATATTTTTATGTCAGGTAATAAGGTAAAATAAAGGAGGTTTGAGAGATGTCGTGTATTGGGTGGTATATACTCGCCATAGTTGCTTTTCCTACAAAATGGGGCGATGAAGAATAGAAATTCCCGTGTATGCCCGCAAAACGTTAGGCGTAAAAGAAAAGAGGTAAGAAATATGATAAGGTGAAAGTCTCCGTTGTAGAAGGTTCGTTTTTTAGTCCCAAAAGACCATCTTATCTATCAAATGTTTTTGAATATTTTGCGCACCCATCTGGAGAAAAGAGAAATCAAAATATCGC
>JAGGRS010000216.1 GCA_021159475.1 Candidatus Methanophagales archaeon | reverse complement strand
GGGGTTTATGTGTGTCCCTTCTGTGAGAGGGGATTGGTAGTAAAGGAAAGCGTGTAGATTATGGAGCATCAGCCTGGAAAGGAGTCTTTTGTCGCCATCTCTGTGGTACAGGGCAGCCCTTCGCTTTGGGTGTTGCGTCCTTCTGTGGCTTTATCGCCGCCTTTACCCCTTTATTCGCACCATGGAATACACGCGTTTTTATGTTACAAATATATTCTACACGCTCCCTCCTAAGCCAAAGACTTTTAACTTTATACACTTTTTTTTCTTAATATATGAACATTTTAGAGAAGGCAAAGGTGTTAGCAGATGCTGGAAGATACGATAGTTGCGGACCTAAGGGTTGTGAGGTTAGAGTTCTCGCAGGTTTAGGTGGGATTTACCATGCAAAGGCGGAGCATAAGACTTGCAGGCTGTTTAAAACCTTAATGGACAATAATTGCTCCTTCGATTGTAAATACTGTCAAAATGCCAGTGGTTGTGAGAATAAAAAGGCGAGTTATACGCCGGAAGAACTCGCTACCCTTTTTAATTACTTGCATAAACACTTCAAGGTTGATGGTCTGTTTCTCAGTTCAAGCGTTGCTGGAGACCCGGATGAAGTTACGGAAAGGATGATAGAGGCGGTTCGCATCATAAGACAGAAATACGGATTCAATGGGTATGTTCACTTTAAGGTTTTGCCAGGCACTTCTTACGAGCTGATTAAACGTGCAGCGGAACTCGCAACAAGGCTGAGCATAAATATTGAGGCGCCAAATGAGACGATTTTGGAGGAACTTTCCTCCTGTAAGGATTATAAGACCGATATTTTAAGGAGACAGGAGTGGATATCCGAACTCAATCTACCGGGCGGTCAAACCACTCAGGTAATTGTTAATGATATGGCTACGGATGAGGAAATTTTGAGGATGCTCGACCGGGAGTATAAAAAATTTGACCTTAGAAGGGTCTATTTTTCGGCTTTCAAGCCTATAAAAGGGACTCCTTTGGAGAACGAAAAGCCATGCCCCTTGCACAGGCAGAACCTCTTGTATAAGGTCGATTTTTTGATGAGGGTTTATGGATATAAAATAGAGGAATTTAAGTTGATAATGGAGGGTGGAATGCTTCCTTACGAGGACCCTAAACTTGCTCTTGCGAAAGCGACTTTTGATTCACCGATAGATATTAATGAGGCTTCTTATGAGGAACTGGTAAGAATCCCGGGTATCGGTCCTAAAGCAGCACGTAGGATTATTGAAAGTAAGGGTAAAATCACCAGTTACAGGGAATTGAAAGGGCTGGGGGTATGGGTTAAGAGGGCAAAGCCTTTTATAGAGGTCAATGGCAAGAAGCAAACCATGTTAAAATTGATGAATTAGAAAGTTATCACCTCTAACATAGCGATGTTGGATGTTGCAGCAAATAATATATCTCCTTTTTTCTTCTATCCTCCGCATTCAATTTCGCAACAACTTCCAGCTCGGCTATATCACTAAAATCTATCTCCCGCTCAAATCCCGTCTTATGAATAAATAAAACTCTGCCTCCCCGCTTCAGCTTCGGTAAAAACCTGCCCAGGGCTTTCTTCGATGAGCACCCATCAAGGGTTAAATCGTTTAAAATGACGTCAATATCCTCGATCTTCTGGATGTCAAATTTAAACACATCCTCGGGGAAAAATCTAACATTTGGTCTCTTCGCCTCGATTCCACGAAGAGCCTCTCTAAACATCGAACTGCACTCAATTCCATATACCCTTCTGGCTTTCTCACTCGCGTAAAGGAGGAAACCGCCCGCACTGCTGCCTAAATCAAGGACTACATCACCCGGGTTTATAAGTTTGAAATGCCCATCTAACCACTTCAATTTCCAATATCCCACTGGAACATCCACGCGATTGCACAAAATCTCTATTCGCGCATCCTCTTTCACTTCTTTCGATGCTTTATCCACAATTTCACCCTCAACGGAGACAAAACCCCTTCTTATCGCCTCCTTCGCCCTCTGCCTCGAATTAAATAGTCCTCGTTTCACAAGTAGAACATCAAGACGCATCTTCTTTACTCTTTAAAAGCAATGTAAAAATATATGAAAAATACCATCTACTGGGAGGCACTAAACGAGATAAAGG
>JAGGRS010000026.1 GCA_021159475.1 Candidatus Methanophagales archaeon | reverse complement strand
TACGATGAAATGCGGAGATGAACGTTAACTTTTTATGCTCCTTTAGCTACAAACAACAGAATTTATTGTTTCTGTCTTCTCTTTGGTTTAAGTTTTAATTCTGTCACTATGCCCTTGAATTTTGTTTCATCTATTTCAAATCCAAATCGGTCTCTAATTTTCTCAATTTTGGAATCGTTAAAGGCTTTTTGCTTCTATCAGATTTGTGCCACATACGAATATGACTTCCTTTTTGCCTCACAACCTCATAACCAAGCTTTTCAAAACATTTAACGGCTTTCTCTCCAGAAATAACAGGCAATTTGCTCATATCTCTACCGACACGACGTGATAACCGAACTCTTGGATTGTGTCAAGCTGTTCCACAATTTCTTCCTTCTGCTCCTCAAGACATAGTTCAATCACTTCGTGTATGTTTTTTAACGCCTCGTCCAGTGTTTTTCCCTGCGTATAGCATCCCTGAAGAAGCGGACAAGCCTCAACATATCTACCCCCAATGGATCTAGGAACATCCAATTGATGTTCACCCATTTTTAATGGCTTTTTCTGTTCCTTTTCGGAGATAAAACAAAATCATACCTGTAATAACAAGCACAACTCCAGCCGTTAAATCAAACCAAATATAAGGCATAATCTTCGGATAGGTTTCTAACACTCCAACGATGAGTTTTGCAAAAAAGAGGACACTTGTGATAAAGAATGCACAGTGCCGTTTCTCAGTTCCAAAATACAATATCAAAATACGAGGATTGAAACAAAAATGCCAATAATATCTTACCAAGAATGATTTGCGCTGTCATCACTTGGTAGATCACTCTGATAATCCCCAAAACGACAAGGATGCACCCTATGGCTCTCCACTTTTCCATCTCATCATCTTCTTCTTTATTGTTATTTTTATACCTCATCTCGGTTTTTTCGATGTATCATTTTCTTCTTAAAAGATATGCTACCGCTAATAATCCTGCGATTGCGGATACAACTTCGAATCCCGGGACAGGTGTTGGACTTTCCGTTGCTGTTGTAGTCGGCGATGGTGTTGAGGTTGGAGTAGGTGTTTGTGGAACTGGTGTTAACGGCGTTGGTGTTATTGGTCTTATTACATTAAAATCTCTTCTTAACCCGTCTGCTTCTACTTCATAGTTCCCTTCGCTTTGAGGAGTGTAATAGCATTTTACGCTTTTTTTCTCTTCTGGCGAAAGTGTTACTTCCTCAGAACAGATTGTTGCTCATTTATCCTTATTTTCGCGTTGTAAGTTCCTTCTGCATCACCTATGTTCTTCACGTCTGCTATAATAGAGACTTTCTCCCCAATTTTCACTTCCGAAGGGTTGACCATTAGATTCGTTATTTTAAAGTTTGGTGTTGGTGTTGGTGTTGGCGTTGGTGATACCTTCATGGTTCCTAAAACTACTGTCTCTGGATTTATATGCTTCTCCACACCTATTGATCCAAAAGGCCCGCTCATATCGAGGTTTACGAAGTAATCAAAATTTCCTCCTCTGACAGTCACATTTTCTCCTTCTGTTGCACTAGGACTTACATCCACCTTAAATGATTCTGAACCCTCACGCTCCCAGTCTATGATACTCCCACTTAATGTTCCGGGTCCCGAGATAATAAGATGGGTGGATATACCGATTGTTCCTTTTGCACAGAGGGTTCCAATAGGTGTTGGTACACAAATTTCAATTTTATCTCCAATCGGTCTTGTCTTTGATCTTTCGTATCCCAAGCAAAGGGAAGTAAATACGTAATTTTGTCGCCCGCCACATTGTTTCTATCAAAACCGGGTAAATTAAACCGGAAAAAGACGCTTAAAACAGTCGCTGAGAGTGAGATAAGGGTTGACACCGAGGCTGGATAACGGCTACTCCGTTTTAATCTGTTGCTTTTTTTCATACGAGCAAACATCGTAAAATATGCATCTCTTTCCTCCCACGCCATGAAGGCATCCTCCAGCAGTGCATAAGAACCCCATCTCCCACAGTGCAAAATCAATCTGTCTCGCAGTGAGATTATAATCTTCACTAAATTTCCTGATTGCCTCTATCAACTCCGCATCATTCTGATTATGATAAAAAGGGAATTGGATTCTCCCGGCTATTCTGCGGACATGCGCAT
>JAGGRS010000187.1 GCA_021159475.1 Candidatus Methanophagales archaeon | reverse complement strand
TGGCAATCCCCACTCTGCCCTCTACACGACTCACGCACATGAGATAATTAGAAGCGCGCTCCTCCAGGAGTGTATCCTCTATGACCGTCCCGGGCGTGATGAGTCGCACAACCTCGCGCTTCTCTATACCCGTTCCTCGCTTCTGTCTGTCCTCCATCTGCTCACATATAGCCACCTTATAGCCCTTCTTTATCAACTGCCGTATGTATGGCGTGACAGCATGGAAAGGCACTCCAGCCATTGGTATTCGTCCCGCTGCACCCTTACCGCGACCTGTTGTGGTTAATGCAATCTGCAATTCACGGGATGCTATCTTCGCATCTTCACCAAAAGTCTCGTAGAAATCACCCACACGGAATAGTAGTATCGCATCCCGGTACTTCTCTTTTATCCTGTAATATTGCCGCATCATCGGCGTTAGCTCCGTCATCTTCTTTACTAACACCTGTACCTATATTCTATCCATCTTGAAACGAAAGGTATCAATCATATAAATCAGAGGAACCTGAACACTTCGGGCAGCTCGCCCGTTATTCGTCTGAACCCCTCTGTCCATTGCTCAGGCTCTAAGCCATTCTGTGCGAGCATCACCGCAGCCCAGCGCTCCAGACCCACACCGGAACAGCCGGACCACAGCTCTTTTCCACTCTGCAGCTTCACACTGAACCCTTTTGGATATTTGTCACCATTAACACTCACATTCTGGAATTCCAGCCATTTGCCACTGTAAGGCAGAATAGCCTCAAAATCTACCGTGCCCACCTCCTTCAACTCCGCCAGACCCGCCTTACCCTCCTGCGCCATGAACCACGGCGTCACCCACGCTTCCCGCCATTCTATATCCAGTATCTCTGCGAATATACGGCGATAACGCTCACGTAGCTCGTTAGCATGCTCTATCACCTGCTCTTTTGTCCCTATCCATACAATCTCCACCCTGTGGAACTCATCCAGCCGTTCTATACCATGAAGCCCGCCGCTTTCATATCTGTGTGAAGTGCCCGACCTGTCAAATACCCTTATCGGCAGAATTGAATCCGGCAATGTCTTACCCATGAGAAATATCCAGAATGGTGGGCATTGCGCATAACACATCCCCCCTACGGGCTCTATTCGCTCCTTTATCATCTCCAGCGGCACTTCGTTTGTCACCTTGTAATAATCCATCACCTCCTCCCAGTACTCAGGGTCTCGTGTCTTCGGTGCGCATACGTAATAAGCCTCGGGATAGATACCCCTTGCATGCCCCGACCTCTTCCAGACCTCCCATGGCACCAGCTTCGGAAATACCATCTCCTCATAACCCAGCGGCTTCAATACCTCTTCTATCAGTATGCGCTCGAACGCTCTGAAGATTCTCGTTATCTGTGGTCCGTAAATCCACTGACCGCGTCCTGCGGCATGTCTTATCCAGCCTCGCTTCACCATCTCCTCTGTAGGGTCTTTATCAAACCTGAAAGACTTCTTCCTCTCGCTCCTGCTCTCAAATAGCAATTCCCAGTGCTCACTCTTGCCCTTCCAGCTCGCTGCGGTCTTCTTCTCCTCCAGTAGCCTTAACAACCTATCAGGAATCCGCTTCTCCAGTGCCGCGTAGTCCACATCGAGATAGAGTGTTAAACGTCCGTCACTATGCTTTAATTCCTTCACAAACGGTAATCGTCTCAACTTGATGCCCTCTTCCCAGTTCATTGTTATCTCATAGCTCTCTATCTCTATGCCCCTTATCCCGATCCGGTATTTAGCGAGGAATCTACCGAGCTCCTTCTTCAGTCTGATAAGAGCATCATGAGCCCTTACGAATCTATCGGAGCGCAAATCCAGCTTTAACTGCTCTCCCGAGACGCCCCATCCCTCTATCTCCGCACCACATCCCGGTGGCGCACCGCGTTTCAGTAAAGGCTCTGCGGACTCGCGCATAAAATCGTTCAACTCTGATAACTTTATATCGTTATCATCCAGACTGCTACTGCATTTAACTACCGCCTTCAATTGAAACTGGATATCGTCCATGATTCATTCACGCAACAAATAGAAAATGAGTTTATTTGATATTAAATGATGCACACATAATATATAATTATAGATGCGAAGAGCAAGAAGGAGGAGATGTATTGGCTTCCAGCCGAA
>JAGGRS010000185.1 GCA_021159475.1 Candidatus Methanophagales archaeon | reverse complement strand
CCATCTTATCCTCTTCTCGCTCTATGTATGGTATCACGTTATCCAGTATCGCCATTGAGGGCACACCCGCGTAGCCGGCACCCGATACCGCCTGCATCGTGGCTACTCGCACCTCGGTGATACCGAACTGCATCAGGGGCTTCAAAGTCAATGCCAATACGATGGTGGAGCAGTTAGGGTTGGTAACAATGAACCCTCGCCAGTTACGATTTGACCTCTGTTCATTGATTAATGCCAGATGGTCCGCATTCACTTCGGGAATGACCAGTGGCACGTCCTCCTCCATTCGATGCACCGATACATTACTCGCCACGCAATAGCCCGCCTGAGCGCATCTCCTCTCCACTTCCTTCGCTACCGAGCCGGGCAGTGCGGAGAATAGAATTGTAAGCTCTTCATCCTCCATCCCGTCCACGCCCACATCATCTGTTGACCGAACGACCATCTCCGCAGCTTCCTCTGGCATCGGATACGGGAGGAACCACTTCGCTGCATCGCGGTATCGCTTACCCGCACTACGTTCAGAAGCAAATAGTGCACCGAGCTCGAACCAGGGATGCCCATCCAGAAGCTGGACAAACCTCTGCCCTACGCTCCCCGTAGCGCCCAATACCCCTACTTTTATCTTATCCCCCATATCTCTGTTCCGTATCCGAATAGAAGATTTACAGTAACAAATAAAAGATTAATGGATTCTTACTATTTTAATAGGAATGGAATGAGAGATGCAAAAGAAGGATGGGGATAGGATAGTGGAAGTCTTTGATACAACATTGAGGGATGGCGAACAGACGCCGGGTATATCATTTACGAAGGAGCAGAAGGAGGCGATAGCGAGACAGCTTGATAAGTTGGGTGTGGATGTAATAGAAGCGGGCTTCCCCATCAGTTCAAAGAAGGATAAAGAAGCAGTGAAAAGTATCGCGCATCTGGGTCTCTCTGCGCGGATATGCGGTCTTGCACGACTCCTGACATCGGACATTGACGCCTGTATTGACTGTGATGTTGATATGATACATATATTCGTGCCCAGCTCGGAGATACAGCGTGAGCATACAACGGGTATGAGTGAAGATGCGGTGAAGGAGCAGACCCGTGAGATGACGGAGTATGTGAAGAGTCATGGTTTCCAGTGCATGTTCTCGGCGATGGATGCGACACGGACGGAATTGCGATTCCTTCGGGAACTCTACCGGATTGCGGAAGAAGCGGGTGCAGACATCATAAATGTGCCCGATACTGTGGGTGTAAGCGAGCCATTCAGGATGTATGAACTCGTGAGTGAGATATACAAAGTGGTGAAAGTCCCGATAAGCATACATTGTCACAACGACTTCGGGCTGGCAGTTGCGAATAGCCTGGCAGCGGTGAAGGCGGGTGCCTCCCAGGTCCAGGTATCGGTGAATGGTCTGGGAGAACGGGCGGGCAATGCAGACCTTGCGGAGACCGTGATGGGTCTGAATGCGATATACGGG
This sequence comes from Candidatus Methanophagales archaeon, assembly GCA_021159475.1. Lineage (GTDB taxonomy): Archaea > Halobacteriota > Syntropharchaeia > Alkanophagales > Methanospirareceae > G60ANME1. The sequence goes on along the minus strand of JAGGRS010000185.1, from coordinate 676 downwards.
TTGAGGACGAGGATAAAGACCGAGCACCTATTTGAGACTGCGAAGCTGGTTGAGCGCTTCTCAGGTGTTCAAATTCCGGTTACGCAGCCGGTAGTGGGCGAGAATGCATTTTCTCATGAATCCGGGATACATGCACATGGCGTGATAAAGCGGAGTAATACATTCGAGCCAGGGATAATGACTCCTGAGATGGTGGGGCACAGGAGGCGCATTGTGCTGGGGACCCATACCGGACGACACTCGATAGAGAAGAAATTGTCGGAGATAGGTATGTCTGCATCGCGCGAGCAGGTGGAGGAGATACTGGAGCGTGTAAAGGAGCTCAGTGCAAGTGGTAAGAAGGTCACCGACGATGACCTGTATTCAATTGCGGAGGTGGTTACCGGGGAGGTTGCGAAGCACGAGCGAGCGGTGGTATTGAAGGAGCTATCGGTAATGACCGGTAACAATTTGATACCAACGGCTTCTCTGAAGGCTATTGTTAAGGGTAGAGAATGCAAAAGTGCGCAAATGGGTATAGGACCTGTGGATGCCGCGATAAAAGCAATTCAGGATATAATAAAAGGAGAGATAGGCGGTGACCTCCAGCTAAAGGATTTCAGGATAGAAGCGATAACCGGTGGCTCTGATGCTCTTGCTGAGGTGATTGTCGGTGTGCAGAGGGGTGACAGGGTGG
>JAGGRS010000169.1 GCA_021159475.1 Candidatus Methanophagales archaeon | reverse complement strand
ACAGGAAAAATATCTGTTACCTTCCAAAATTTCTCGTAATCTTCCCAACCAGTTTCCTTCCTCGGCACGAAGAAATAGAATGGGCGAGATGGCTTTAGTTCTTCCCAATCCGTAGTTTCAATGTCATTTTTCAAAAGCCACCTGTATTTGTCCTCACGAAGTCCCCACAGCTCAGCATAATACACTCTCGCAATCCTTCCCTCTTCCTGCTCTTGTTTCTTTATGAACAAGCCGATAGCCACACCCTGCCGGATGTCAAACACGTTCTCATCCTTACTGCCGTCAGGGCATTTCTCTTTCTTCAACACGTTACCATGCAAATTCAGCAAATATATCTCGTTGAAACTCTTCATCAGAGATTGCCGCATACCCCTGAATGTGGGATTGTCTAAATAGCTGTGGTTCGTGATGAATCCTAAAATCCCCTCCCCCGTGCGGTCAATCTTCCACTGCCCGAACCTGATAAACTTCACATAATCATCTTGAAGCCATTTCGGATTCTTTTCATCGAGAGGTTTGCCATCCACAATTTTGTAATCTTCAATCAACCCGGTTATCCAGTCCCCTTTATTCTCAGAAATGCCCGAATAAGGGGGATTGCCCAGAATGACTAAAATAGGCACTTCCTCCTTCACCTTCTTCGCTTCTCTACCTTCTTCTGTAAGCTCAGTGAGCAACGGCATTTGCTCCGGCTCCTTCATCTCCAAACTGTTCGTGAGATAGAACCTGAACCGCTCTCCTTCCCTGTACCTGTAATTCCACCTATCCACTAAGTAGGAAGCCATCCTCAAATGCCCTATCACATAAGGCACAATCAAAAGCTCAAATGCGTAGAAATGCGGTATTATATGATTGCTTATGACAAAAGGAGCAAGCCCGGCAAGCTTCCCCTCTCTATATTCTGACAGAGCCTCTTCAATCGCCCTGATGACGAAAGTCGCAGTCCCAGCCGCAGGGTCTAAGAGCATTACGTGATTATCAGCAAATCCGTCCTTCAGGTTTAAATCCTTCTTCAAAATCTTATGAACGCTTCGCACAATATAAGAAACCACAGGTATCGGCGTGTAATAGACACCCAATCTCTCCCTCTCTTCCGGATTATACTCCTTAAGAAACGTCTCATAAAACTGAATTACCGGGTCCCTTTGCTTGTAAACCGTCCTCGCTTCCTCATAAATGGCTGAAATGTCTGTTTTGTTCAACACCTTCACAATATCCTCAACAATCCAGCTTATCGCTTCCGGGGCATCTGGACCCATCATAAGGTAAAATGCCTTCCTTAGCCAGTCCGGACTACCAAGGATAAATTCCCATGCATTGTTTCTGGTTATCTCCTTATCTCTTGCCATCACTTTAGCTGCAAACAGCCCGTAAGTGATTGTCTGTGCGCATAAATCAACAAACCTGTCTTTGCTCAGGTCTTCAATGAGCAATTTTTGAAAGATGTGACGGATATTAACGAACCCCAGACCTTCATTTTTGTCATACACCTCCGCTAATACAACCTCCAAAAACCTTGCTCTCTTTGCAAGCTCAACTGCAAGTTTGGACGCACTCGTTATTTCTGGCACTGAAAAACTGTAAAACGCACTTAAAAGTTCGGAAAAATCACTTATGTTCTCAGGAACAGGTGGACTTAAACCTTCTAAAGCATGAAAACGGCATATCTCCGCAGTTTCTATAATTTTGCCGTTTCGGTAAAGCCAAAATTCCAGAAGGTTCGTTAATATGAGGTTAGGAAGTGCATTTCGGTATCTTTGAATTTGTTCCGATTTCTCTACCTCGTGAAGTTTTGAATCCGGCGTTTTAGCTTCAATATGTCCTATAACCTCTCCGTCTTTACGAATGAGGAAGTCAGGAATTCCCACTTCTGTCTTCTTTGGTAAAACACGTATTTTTATTTCTTCGTCTGACGAAAAAGATTGAAGGCAATCTTCAAATAGCTTTTCCAAGCAAGAATAGAAGCTTTCTTCTCTGAAGTTCCCTTCTGTGTAAATCTCATGGATTTCCCTTAGGTAAACAGTGAGAATCTTCTGCAATTTTGTCCTGGTCTTTTCCGGTTTAGTCATTTTTGTTTCTTCAAGAGTTCAATAAAATCATCTTTTGATAAATTAGCTTGCTGAAGAATGGACAAAAGAGTCCCTTTGGGCAGTTCTCTCCTTTTTGGCACAATAACAAGCAACTTACGCCCTTTTTCATCAA
>JAGGRS010000043.1 GCA_021159475.1 Candidatus Methanophagales archaeon | reverse complement strand
GGAAGCTGAGGAAACTTGAAGCTGATATTACTAAGAGTATCCAGGATGAGATAGTGATAAGACCAAAAGTAGAGTTCCACGAGCCCGGAAGCTTGCCGAGGAGCGAGGGCAAGGCTGTAAGAGTTGTTGATAAGAGGGGTAAGATCTAAAGAAAAAGTAAGATGATTAGCCAGCCGGGCTTCACAGTTTCTTTGGAGGCGGTTCTGGCTGCTGGCATGGAGAACAAGTCAGGAAGTTCGCATCGCATGCTGCTCACGATCTGTGGGTAGCACTTTAGTTTCTGTTTCCGCATTGCAGGCGAATCCATTCTCTAATGCACTAATCAAGATTTTTGGTAATCAGAAGATTGCGAATAGAATAAGGATATAAAAAGTTTTTATTCCATCCCGTAATTATTCTTTATGATATGATGAAATTGGGAGTCTCGGCAGATTTTAGCGCTGCGCATTCACTGCCACGTTATCCTGGTAAATGCAGGAATCTACATGGTCACACGTATAAGGTGGAAGTGATAGTGGAGGGCGAAAAGAAGCCTGATACTGAATGTGTAGCAGACTTCTCAGAGGTGAAAGCGGTGGTGAAAGAAGTACTTGAGCTGGTTGACCACAGGTATCTGAATGAGATAATAGAATATCCAACGAGCGAGAATATAGCACTATTCTTGAAGCGCGAGTTAGAGCGTAAGCTGGAAGACTCGAAGCTCGGCGTCTCGCTCTATTCGCTAAAACTGTGGGAAGGTGAGGACAAATGGGTGATGATAGAGTCAGGCGAAAGAGGAGGTGATGCGAGTAGCGATGTTTGAAGAGCCAGTGATAGAGCTAAGCACCAGGGATGTGAAGACCATAACGCCCGATACCACGATAGGGAAGGCGATAGGCATCATGGAGCAGAATAAATTCCATAATCTCATTGTGGTTGATAGCGATAGCAGTGAGAGCGAGATATACATGGTGAACATACAGGACCTGCTGCTCGCTTCCAACCCGGACTCGCCCGTTGACGAATTCATGTTCAAGCCACACTGCATACAGAAGGATACACCGACCATGGAAGCGCTCTGTGAACTGCTGGACAGCGGTCAGAGGGCGGCGCCGATAGTTGATGCCGATGGAAAACTCACGGGGATTGTTACGGAGTATGACATAATGGCAAGAGGAGCACATTCTCACATCCTCAGAGATACAGCGGTAGGTGACGTGATGACCAGTGATGTGATATACGTTGATAAGGCAGCCAGTATAGGCAAAGCACGGAGCATCATGCGTAAGAGTAACCTCGGACATCTGGTTATCGTTGACGAGCACAACAAAATAACAGGTATAATCACGGAGGGTGACATCCTGAGAAGGCTCTACAAGCCGAAGCAAAGAATGACCTCAGGTGAGTATAAAGGCGAGAAGATAGCGAGAATGGGACAGCCTGTCTCACTTATCATGAGCTCACCGGTGATAACCACCACCATGGATGCGAATCTGGCAGATGTTGCGGGTTTGATGTGTGAGCATGATATACGTGCAGTGCCGATAACGAGAAAGGACATGCGCCCCCGCGGAATCGTGACTACACATGATATAATGCGATTCCTGAGTGAATTCAGAGCGAAGAGTGAGGTGAACGTGGAGATTCTGGGCACAGTGGATGAGGCATATAAAGAGCTTGCCATGCGAATCATTGATACAGAGTTGAGGAAAATTGTCAGACTCGCCAGACGCATACACTGGATAAAGATAGTGATAAAGAAGGAGAGGGACAGAGGAGGCGTATCATATTATAAAATCGGTGCGCATGTCAAGACACCCGAGAAGCTATATGTGGGCTATGGGGAACCAGGAGGCACGAAGATATTGATGGCGGCGCAGGGTGCGGGCGAGATAGAGAAGAAGGCGGATAAACGGCGGTGGGACTTCATTGCCACGCTGAAAGATGCCTTACTCTCTGTACGGGCGCAGATGGAGGATGATAAAATAAAGAAAGGGTCGGGTAGGTCATGAGGAAGGTGTGTTAGAAATAGCCATGCCAGAAGCTGTAAATTCCCATCTCATCAATTGGGGTGCACCCCATAGATTTAATAGACCTGGCACAAACGGGAAGAGGAGGCTGATGTGTGTAGCATCTGGTTGAGTATAACAAACAATAACATATTTCTTACCGAACAAAGACACATATATCCCGAAATCATTATCATAGCATAGCATAGTGCGAATATGAGTGCACTTCTCTTTACCACTCTTAT
>JAGGRS010000151.1 GCA_021159475.1 Candidatus Methanophagales archaeon | reverse complement strand
TGGGGATAGAGATGCGGAGGATAGAAAGAGAGGAGGAATTGCGGGACTATGAGAAACTGGCACTGGTTGATGCCTCCGTTCCCGGTGCTAACAATCCGTTAAGTGACAAAACTGAGGTGTCTATCATTATAGACCACCATGTAGCGAACGATAAGAGTAAAGTGCATGCCGAATTCATAGATATACAGACGGATAGTGGTGCGACATCAACGATAATGACGAGGTATCTGCGTGAGCTGGCTATACCGGTGGACAAAATCCTTGCAACTGCGTTATTACATGGCATAAGGACAGATACAAATGGATTTAAGCGAGAGACGCACCCTGCGGATTTCTATGCCGCGGCGTTCCTGCATTCGAGGGCGGATAAAGAGCTATTAGAGCAGATAGAGACGCCCCCCATGTCCACAGAGATGTTGAATGTGGTGGGTGGTGCGATACAGCATAAGAAGATAAAGGGGAGTTATTTAATCACGAGTGTGGGTGCGGTGGCGAATCGCGATACCATACCGGAGGCGGCTGATTATCTGCTCAATCTGGAAGGGATAACAACGGTGGTGGTGATAGGGCTGTGCGAGGACATGATATGCGTTTCAGGGCGGAGTAAAGATATAAGGGTGAATATAGGGGATGCCTTTGTGCGCGCGTTCGGCGATATCGGCTCAGCGGGCGGGCATGCCACTATGGCTGCGGCGCAGTTGCCGCTGGGCATCTTCAAGGGTGTAAAGGACAAGGATACGATAATGCAGCTCGCGGAAGATGCGGTATCAAGGCGGTTCCTCGCGGTGATGAAGGAGGAGAAGAGCGAATAGTTTATATACGCACCATCTGCGCGTGCGGCACACCACCGATGAATATCACGTTCGCCTCTTCAATGAAGGAATTGGCAAGTGCACATCTCACCGCCTTCTCTCCAACCAGATTCGCAATCGTCGCCTGTCTCAGACTTGCAACCACTTCGCTCTCAGTCACTGCTTCGCCTTTATAAAAGGATTCTGAGACCATGAGAGTGAGTTCGTCCTCCTCTAAACGCTTACCTATCAGCTCGACATCGCAAACCGCCACGATTACCTCGTGCCCGATGTCATACCTCTTTATGTATATATCCCCGCCCTCTTGATTATCACGCACAATAATAATAGAAAGAGATAGTAAAAGAAAAATGTTCGGAATGGATATACAAAGAGAAGGAACAAAAATTTTTAGTAGTGCATAATGACTATATCTTAATTGATTATCTTATGTTATGGGCTCGTAGCTTAGGCTGGTTGGAGCGCTCGGCTGATAACCGAGAGGTCCGGAGTTCAAATCTCCGCGGGCCCATAAAATAAAGGGGGGAAAGAGAAGGATATGAGTATTGAGACGAGGGTGATAATGATCTCACCCGACTCGAATGTAACACCGGCGCAGCTGAAGAGCAGAATTCTGTCAATACTCAGTGATTCGGACTCGGACAGGGCAATCAGGGTGAAGGAGACATGTTATGGTGCATTACTGGAGGGAGAAGCGGCGGAATTGAGGCGGATAACGGAAGAGGTGAGGCAGATGGACAGGCACGGCATCTACTCGAAACCGCGAGGGTTTCCTGTTGGTGACCCGCGAATATGCCGCGCAACGAGGCGAGGTGGTCCGAGACCGGGTTTCCATCAGCTTGAACTGGAGAACTCGCTCTTGCCAAAGGTAAGACGTGCACTGGATAAGATAGAAGGGGAATAAGGCTATGTATGTTGGTGAGGCATTGATAGGGGAAGGTCCAGAGGTCGCTCACATTGATTTGATGATAGGTGACAAGTATGGACCAGTAGGAGTGGCATTCACAAATGCGCTCAGCCAGTTATCTGCCGGGCACACTCCGGTATTCGCAGTGATAAGACCGAATCTACCGGTAAAGCCGCCCACATTGATCGTGCCGAAAGTGACGGTGCAGAACATGAAGGATGCGGACAAGATATTTGGACCCGCACAGAGTGCAGTAGCGAAAGCGGTAGCGGATTCGGTGGAGGAGGGGATAATACAGCCGGATAAGGCAGAAGACCTCGTGGTGATTGCCAGTGTATTCGTGCATCCCAAGGCGCGCGATTATAATAAGATATATCGGTTCAACTATGGAGCGGCGAAATTAGCGATAAAGCGTGCGATGACCGGCTTCCCGGATGTAAAGAAGGTGCTATACGAGAAGGACAGGTCACGGCATCCTTCACTGGGTATGAAAGTGACGAAGTTGTGGGACCCACCATATCTGCAGGTTGC
>JAGGRS010000244.1 GCA_021159475.1 Candidatus Methanophagales archaeon | reverse complement strand
TAATCAAATCTATCTCTTCATCTTTTAATTCTTTCATCTGCCTGCTATCACCAATTATGATCTTTGCTTTGGTTTCCATTTTGACACCTTCATTATATTTTAGATGTTTTTGATGTTTTATAAACTGACAAAGTCAAGATAAAGCAAGTGTGGTGTGATAAATGCGAATCTCCGAACTTCCCGGGATAGGCACGAAATATGAGATAGAAAGTCCAAAAGGCGATAAAGTAGCGGTCATATTTTTAACGACCGGAGAGATAGAACTGTATGTCTTAGAAGCCGAAGCTGAGAAGCCTTCGGTTGCAAGGTTGACTCCCGAAGAAGCACGGCGTGTCGGAAGCGTGCTGACCGGAGCGATGCTAATGATAGAGCGCGAGGGCGTTGAGGTCTCGTTCTCCGATATTTCTGACCTCAGAATAAACATCTATATATGTCCGGTAACAGAGGGTATGGTGGGGAAGAGCATCGAGGATCTGGCAATCCGGAAGAGGACGGGCGTCACGGTAATAGCTCTATCGAGAAGGGGACGGAGCATCATCAGCCCTCCACCGGAGACGGTCTTCGAGGAGGGAGACTTGATAGTGGTGATAGGTGAGCGGGAGCAGATAAAGGCATGTGCGCGTGAGATTCTGGGACGGGGTTAGATAGATGATTTTTCTGGTGGATTTAGCCGTTGTAACGGTCTCCTGCTTAGCTCTCGGGCTGGCATCGAAATATCTGAGACAAGCCGCAATTCCTGCTTACATAATCGCGGGAATAATCCTCGGAAAGAGCGGTTTCGACTTAATATCCTCTGGAGCGTCATACGACTTCATCCACTGGCTGGGTAAGGTCGGTGTAATCCTCCTGATGTTCTGCATAGGATATGAGTTCAGCTTCGCGGGCATAAAAGAGCCGGGGCGGTTATTTGCGGGTTGCACGGACTTCGGTGTGAACTTTGCCGCAGGATTTGCGCTCGGACTCCTCATTGACTTGAGCCTGTTAGAGGCGTTCATACTCGCATCCGCAGTTTACATCAGCAGTTCTGCAATTGTCATCTCCTCACTGATAGAGAACAAGAGGCTGATATACCCGGAAGCAGAGACCATCGTGTGGCTGATGGTCTTTGAGGACATAATACTGGCAATCCTGCTCGTGGTGCTTACTTCGGTTATGTCAGGTAGCCTAACCTTGATTCCCGTGTGCTTAGCAACGACTTTGCTGCTCATTATATTCATCCTGACTCTCATCAGAAGGCTGAGCAACCACATCTCGCCTCTGTTTGAACGCGATGATGAGATACCCATACTGCTTATTTTCGCACTGATATTTGGATTTTCGGCACTTGCATATCTCATTGGTGTTTCGCTACACTGTCATATCCCTGAAGCGATTATTGCATTCTTCCTCGGCTCCGCGCTTTCCGGAATCAAATCATCCAGAAAGCTCTTCGAGACCACCATCTCATTTAAGCACTTGTTCCTCACCATTTTCTTCTTCTCCTTTGGAATGTTGTTCCAATTCCAATTTGCAACACTGTCCTCGGTATATTTTATCCTCGCACTTCTTGCACTCCTGACCATTGCCATCGCCGGAAAGTTCGTCAGTGGCGCACTTATTGGGAAGCGACTGCACGGCTCGCTGGAAACGGGGTTAAGGGTTGGTGCATACACAACGCCAAGGGGAGAGTTCTCAATTGTGCTGCTGGGTGTGGTAATCGGACCGGTAGCGGGGAATTACGAGCTATTGGTTTCGCTTGTCGTGGCTTACGTAATTATTCTTTCAATCGTGGGCTCAGGCTTCGCCAGACACGGCGACAAGATTGGCATGGCAATTGAAGGGGGCATCAAAAAATTGATTCGCTCTTCCCTCTAATTTCGTTGTAATGCTAAAGAGTGTTATAAGCTTTTTCAGGCTGTTCAGAGACTTTCTTGAAGGTATAGAATTTTTGCAATTTATGCTCTATTTGTGGCATATTAACCGATTTCACGCTTTTTCCTATCAACAAAGGCGATAGTCCTGATTCATACCGGTCTATTTTGACCGTGGATTCTACGATGGGGAGCATTTCGATTGGCTGAATAAAAGTCGCAGAGCGGATGGTGAGCGTCTCTAACTGCGAAGAGAAATTGAGGGCAATTGCGGTGAAAGAGAGGGGGTTATGCATACATAATGTGGTGATGAGATTCGCGAGGGCAGGCGAGAGCTCCAGCTTCTATGATGTGTTATAGGAGGTGAGAAAAGAGAAGATGAAGAAGGCATTTGCAGGAAAAAGGAAAGTGCTAATAATTGGCACTGTT
>JAGGRS010000048.1 GCA_021159475.1 Candidatus Methanophagales archaeon | reverse complement strand
GTAATACCATCTGCGATGAATTTATGAAAAAATGCCCGATTATATTTGCCTGAAACGTTTGAAAATATCTTCTTTTGTTATCATTCCCAAAAGAGTATTCGGAGATACTGATACGGGGCAAAAAGATATATGATATTATATATGATATATATGATAGAAAGTATAGAATACCATCACCTATCTGAGAGATGGGCTGGGTGAAGAATGAAATGAGACGTTTAGATAGGAGTCCTAAGATTATACTCACTGCTGATGAGACGATGATGAGCAAGTACCGGTGGGGGATATTTGTGGGCTTCTCCACATGCATGCCGCGCGGTATTCTACCCGATTGGTTCTATTTCAGTGTATGGGCACCGCCGGTGCCGCGAGAGAATGGACGAGCTTTGTATGCGGATTTCGGGCTGAGGGTCGTTGAAGCGTCACTGGCGAATGTATTTGGTGCTGATGAAGTTGCAGTGGTTCACCCGCGGGATTTGAAGCGTGTTGCGGGTGACAGAACAGAGATTATAGGCATTGGCGGACATGATTTCCTGGGTATCAATCCCCCAACATCGGAGTTCGTTGACATGGTGAATACAGGACCGCCATACAACCGGGTGAAGTTCTTTGAGTTGATGCGTAACCCCGTGATGAGAGATAAGATAGTGGTGATAGGTGGTAAGGCGGCATGGCAATTAGCGGATGAAGAGGTCATGGACAGGCTGAACATAGATTATGTGCATCTTGGAGAGGGTGAAATTAGCGTGCCCGAGATGTTCAAGGCGATACTGGAAGGTGAGAAGCTGCCGAGGATAATAAAAGGTAAAGAGCCCGACCCGGATGAGATTCCCAATATCCTCGGTGCTACTATTCATGGATTGGTGGAGATAGGCAGGGGTTGTGGCAGGGGCTGTGCATTCTGCACCCCGAACATGCAACGGTTACGATACCAGTCCATAGCGCACATAGTGCGGGATGTGGAGACGAATATAAAAGCGGGTCAGCGTGCTATCTGCCTCCATTCCGAGGATGTGCTCAGGTATGGTGCTAAGGGTATACCACCAAACGAAGAGCGTGTGCTGGAGTTGTTCAGGCGTGTGGCATCGGTGGACGGGATAAAGGATATAGGAACAAGTCATATAGCTCTTGCTACGGCGTATCATAATCCCCGTCTTGTTGAAGCAGTAGCAGAGCTGTGCTATTCAAAAGTGGAGGATATGAACTGGCTGGGCGCTCAGACGGGGATAGAGACGGGCAGTGAGAGACTGATAGCGAAACACATGAGGGGTAAAGCGCTACCATCACCGGCGGAGCGATGGCGGGAGATTGTGCTCCAGGCATTTGGTATCCTTGATGATAACAACTGGATTTGTGCAGCGACACTGATAAATGGACTCCCGGGTGAGACCGCGGATGATGTCATCAAGAGCATAGAACTGGTGGAGGACTTGAAAAAGACCTCAACACTATCGCTTATGGTGCCGATGAACTTTGTATCAATGCGTGGTTCTGCACTGGACACTGAAGAATCGTTCAACATGAGGAAGATGACGCGTGAGCACTGGCAACTGATGGGTGAATGTATAGACCACGACCTGAGGGTGGTGCCACGACTGTTAAGAATGTACAGGAATAGCAAAGGTATAAAGAGCTGGCTACTCAGTCTCGCAGCCACGAGAATGGCAAATGCGTTGCAGAAGTATGTGAATAAGATGAAGCGAGGTGAGCCACCGACAGACCGCCACGAGATAAGTAAATGGCTCAATCCCGATATACCGGACCTCAGGGCTTAGAACCTGGAATAAGCACTATCTCTATTCTGTTATATAACATCAAGTCAATATAATAGTGGTGATGGATATGCAGATGTATTATGCGATTCAACTGCCAAAGCGAGTGGTCTTTGGTAGTGGGATAGCGGATAAGGTAGGTGGGGAGGCGAAGTTGCTGGGTGCAAAGAGAGCGCTCATCGTTACTGATGAGACGATGGAGAAGATGGGTCTGTGTGATAAGGTGGAGAAGCCGTTGAGAGAGGCATTGGAAGAAGTAGATATCTTTGATAAAGTTGAGTCTGAGCCCACACTGGCGGTTGCTGATGAGGTTGTAAGAGCTTCAAAGAATAATTACGACATGGTTGTGGGCATAGGTGGCGGAAGCGTGCTGGACATGGCGAAAGTGGCATCAGCAGCCGCAGCCAATCCGGAACAGGAAGCAAGTGCATTCCTGGGTGCCAACAAGATTAAAAATCCGAGTGTCCCCAAGATTCTAATCCCAACTACTGCGGGTACAGGTTCTGAGGCTACTCCGTTTG
>JAGGRS010000107.1 GCA_021159475.1 Candidatus Methanophagales archaeon | reverse complement strand
GGCACTTATGTATCGGCGGGATTAACAGTTGTGGCGGCAGGTGATGGTGATGAGTGCTCGGGTAGCGAAGGTAAGGTGAGCAGAGTGCTGGAAGAGATGGATTTCCACTGGCTTGGTAAGGAGGCTGCGAGGATTGCGGTAGAGAGTCTCGGAGGTAGTCGCGTGGAGACGAAGGAGCTACCCGTTGTGCTATCGCCACGGGCAGTGCAGAGCCTTATGGGTTATACCCTGATTCCCGAATTGAGTGCAGAGCATGTGCAGCGTAAGGAATCACCGTATTATGGTAAAAGGGGTGAAGAAATAGCCTCTGAGAGCATCACTATCATTGATGATGGCACAATGCCAATGGGGGTGAACAGCAGGAGGATGGACGGAGAGGGTGTGCCTTCGCAGTCCACAACACTGGTAGAGAACGGGGTATTGAGGAATTTCATGTATGATTTCTATACTGCGGGCAAGGAAGGGGAAGGCGTAACGAGCACAGGTAATGCGATAAGGAGCTATGATAATTTACCGGTTCCCGGGGCTACCAATTTCATCATAAATGCGAGTGATGAAGCCACAGCCACTAAGGATGAGATACTGGCTGATATTCGCGAGGGGCTGTTTATACAGGATGTGATAGGTGCGCATACGGCATCGCGAGCATCCGGCGATTTCTCGGTCGTTGCACAAAACGCATGGGGCATCAAGAACGGTGAACTATCGCCCGTTAAGCAGGTAATGCTCGTGGGTAATATGCAGGACTTACTGCGAGGAGTGGAATTGCTGGCTACGGACACGAGACAGATTTATAATGTTGTATCGCCCTCCATTAAGGTCTCCAAGTTGCAGGTGGTATCATGAGCCTGGAGCTGGAATTTGGGCGGAGCCGTATGTCCGGTGTTATACACACCCATAAGAGTTCGTTACGGCGTCCTAACCTCCCAATTACATATATCGTTTGCGCAAATCATCCCCGACATTACCACCGCTTCTATTCCGCCTCCGGGGAAAGTTGAAGCGCTTGCTAAATATAGACCCTTTATTGGCGTTTTAAAGTATGGTCTTTTAACTCCAATTGACTGATCGAAGGAATATAGAGCCCCTTCTGGCATTGATGTGTACCGCTCAAATGTCTTTGGCGTTGCTGCATCCTGAACGATTATGTGGTTGCTCAACCCGGGGATAACCTCTTCAACTTTATGAATCAGTGCTTCAGCCATCCCCATTTTCTTCTTTGAATACTCTTCCGTTCCTCGCTCCGGAAAATCATAATAATTAACATTCATCATAAGCTTTTTTAGCTTCCATGAAGAAAGCGGGAATGTTTTCTCTTTCAGCCGGGAACATATCCGAGAGCAGCTTTATGAACTCTTCCAGATTCTCTGCTTTTATTTCTCTCCCCCTGAAAATATACCCCGTGGTGTTTCTTACGAACAAATCATCCTTCTCCAGCCCGAGTTCTCTCAAAAGATAAGCGATTGGACCTCTCTCCCATAAACCGCTTACGTCCTCTACGCCGGTATTAAATACAAATCCTCTCCTCTCAAAAGAGGAACAGTAACCCCCAACTTGATGATGTTGCTCCAGCACTAAAACTTTATATCCCCTTTTTGAGAGCAAAGCACCACAGGTTAAACCTCCTATCCCGGAACCAGCGATAATAACATCATACTCGTCCGCTCCTTTTGGATTTTTGGGGTTCGCTTCAACTCTCCAGTCGTATTTCTTGAATTCCTTTGTAGCGAAATAAGCGGGTGCTTTCAAGGGGAAAACGATTGAGAACACTATACCAAGGGCGATTAAAATGTTTGAAAGTGCTATTGTGAAAGGTCTGGCAAGGAGCAAAAATATGGCTGCATTTAATATAAAGACACCAGCCCAAACTATTGTGATTAAGTAGTTTATAGCTAAAAAAGCTTTGTCCTTCCAGTAAATTTCTGGATAGTCCCTTTTCGCCACCTGTAAGGTGAAGGGTTGCTTGATAGCTAAAGAAGATAGTGCCATGAAAGATAGGACAAGATAACCCAGAAAACCGCTACTTTTTACAAATACATTCAAGCCGAGAATAAATGTGCCTGCCGTAGCTATGCTGAAATAAGAAATAGAAGTGAGGTCCATCAGATTGAAGTCCCGTTTGCGGATTTGAGGGATTACGAGAAGTAAAGAAATTGTAAGAGGAACAACAATACCCAGCACATTTCCCGTTCCACACAATATCCAGTAAACAATCCACGGAATAAAGGAAAAAAGTATGTGAAGCATGCCAGGTATTTTCCTTTTATTGCTCTCCGTATTTCCTTTCATTTTTACACCTTTAAATAGTC
>JAGGRS010000046.1 GCA_021159475.1 Candidatus Methanophagales archaeon | reverse complement strand
GCATTTATATACTCCGCGAGTAGCGCTGAGACCGCATCGGTCGTATAGCCCGGTGTCACACCACCCATCACCGCTATCTTCCCATCCTCCACTGTCCTGGCAGCAGCAACCTCATCATAATCGTAAAAGGGTTCGGGATACGCATTGCGTAAAGCGGAGATGAGCAATCTTGCATTTACACGCGTGATTGCAATCCCTATGTAATCGCATACAGCCTCGTTCGCACCCAGTTCGCGTGCTATACTTATGCACTGGCGCGCTAATGCACCTCCGCCGGTGACCACATACAGTCCGCAGCAAGAAGATTCCGCAAGCTCATCAAGAGCCGCAGCAATTCGCTTTATCCGCGCGGCGTCATCGAAATAGAAACCGCCAAGCGAGATAACCACTCTCTTTACCATCATTCCTATTTCTACCTTGCTCGTTTCGCAACCACGGTAATGAATACGGGACCCCTTATATCTATCTTATTCTTACGTGATGTGATATAACGCACCGCCAAATCCTCTATCTTTATGTTTATATCCGCACCGCTCCTCACCATCCTCACCCTCACCTTCATACTATCATCGGCTCCGGTTCGCACCCAGTTCTCTATCTCATAAGCCGCGAGTGCCGCGAAAGCATCCACGAATCTTATGTTCGTTGATACACACGTTTCAAATACCGATTCCCATCTCGCTGTCCTTGGTATAGCCAGTATGGAGCCCTCATGCGCCACTATCTCGTTCAAATATGCGGGACCACACAGGAGTGTGTCCGCCTCAGGCTCAGTAACCCATACCTCTATATCAGCACCCGATACAGTGCCATGATATGCGAGGAACTCACAGGGTGACTTCTCATTGCCCTTAGCTTCACATACACGAACGATGGCTCTTGCTATCTCGTTACCCTCCACTGTGCCCGGTGTATGCGCCAGAGAGACCATACTCGCCAGTTCCATATCGCTCAGCTCCCATCCGGCATAGAACTGCGGGTATGTTAATGCCCGGACATCCTCCGCATTATGAAGTATCATCGCCAGCCGCTCCACACCCAGCCCGAGATTCACCACTGCGTATGGTATATCATACTGTGCAAGCGCAGTAGGTGAATAAATGCCGAAAGTAGCCACCTCCACCCAGCCTATGCGCGGATGATGGCTGAATACTTCTATCTGCGTACCTGGCATATAATACTTCGAACGCTTCTCATCTTCACGGAATCTCATACGCTCGAATCCAAACTGAGATAGCAGTCCCGTGGCGATTTCTTTCCCATCATCTATGCTCACCTCCTCATTACAGAGAACGCATGATGCGGAATGATAATTCCTGAGCCTTGTTTCTCCCTCCCGCTGCTCGCGCCTGAAGCATCTATCAACCGAGAACAGCTTTATCGGGAACTTCTTCTTATCCCATAGCGAAGCGAGCGTGAGGAACCACCCGGAGGTCATGTGAGAGCGGAGTGTGCTTCGTGAAGGGACAGGTGTAAGGTCCTTCAACTCCGGTAGAACCACATCGAGCATCTTCGTCACTTCCATGTCTGGCACACCTATACAGGCAGAAATTTCATGCACCAGGTCATCACCGTCTATTTCTCCCCTCTTATAGCGGTGCAAAGTATCCTGGAGTGCTTCTATCTCATCACTGCTGAATTGCTTACCGAATAATGCACTCATCTGCTTCACTCTTGCCGCTGAGATGCCAATATCAGGGCGGGGTAAGCCTGCGAGATAGTAGCAGCGGTCGAGAACTGCGAGGGCTTCTTTACCAAATTGCTTCTTCACATCCTCCTCTTCTATTATCACGGGATTCATAACCTCGTGGAATCCCAGTCGGAGATACGCCTCCCGCAATCGCTGGATGGTCTCAAAAACTGGGTGTGGCTTACCGGGGCATAAATGCGACCTCGGATAGCTCTCATTTATAGCACGCTCGGATGCGTATCGCCTACCAGCGAGCCATGCAGCTTCAAAATCTCTGTTTGTGGCTTCTCTTATCTCTTCCGGGTTGAATCTCATGTCTATATACCTATATTCTGCACTTCATTATATTTTTATTATCCCGGATTTAATCATAGGGTAAGCCATGCTCGAATACGTATACGTGATTCTTGGTTTGCTCGTGGCAATCCTGGTTGGTGTGGTCTTATTGGGCATCTCGCTGAGGAAGAGAAAGGAGGCGGTGGGGATAGACGCAACAAGGTTAAGTGAAGACATCGCGGCGCGAATAAAAGAAGAAGTCTCAAAAGCGGTTCGTGAAACGGTGAGCGAAGTGTCAGAGCGTGTGGGTAGTGTCTCAAGCACTTTGAAGTCGGTTGTGGAATT